>JABDIQ010000058.1 GCA_013003655.1 Winogradskyella sp.
TTGTGGCAACGAACCAATCCGGCTGATCAAAATAACATGATCGATATTGCGGCAAGGTGTTTGTTAATAGAAGATGGTGACAAACTTGTGCTTATTGACACAGGTATGGGAAATAAGCAAAGCGATAAATTTTTTGGCTACTACTACCGTTGGGGCAACTACAATATTGACTCCTCATTAGCCAAGTATGGATTTCATAGAGATGACATAACAGATGTATTTATGACGCATTTGCATTTTGATCATTGTGGCGGCAGTATTCAATGGAATAATGATAGAACTGGGTATGAGCCAGCCTTTAAAAACGCAACGTTTTGGAGTAACGAGAAACATTGGAAGTGGGCTACAGAACCTAACAGAAGAGAAGTGGCCTCATTTTTGAAGGAAAACATATTGCCCATGGAAAACAGCGGACAATTAAACTTTACAGCTACTCCAGATTCGTATATTTTAAACGAGTCTGATTTAGGTTTCGCTATTTTCTTCGCTGATGGACATACTGAAAAACAAATGATTCCTATGATTACCTACAAAGGTAAAACGCTGTGTTTTATGGCAGATCTATTGCCAACAGCAGGGCATTTACCGCTACCTTTCGTCATGGGCTATGATACACGTCCTTTGTTAACACTCAATGAAAAAGAATATTTCTTAAATCTAGCAGCCGACAATGGTTATTACTTGTTTTTAGAGCACGATGCGCATAACGAAATAATAACTGTTGAACACACAGAAAAAGGTGTGCGGCTCAAAGACACTTTCACTTGTAATGAATTTTTTAATCTCTAATTATTAATACTATGAAAATTAAATTTAATGCCCTGGTTATTGCTATTTTGCTTAGCTTGTTGATGTTGGGCTGTGGCGCAGGAGCGGACATATTATCAACACCTGTTGAAAATATAGATAACATGCCTCTAAAGGTGTCTCCGCTTTCTGAAAACGAAAAGGAAAGATGGGGCCATTTAGATCTTGTTAAAGACACCATTCCTGGAATGAGCGTGGACCGAGCTTATGAAGAAATTATTAAAAACAGAAAAGGGGAAACGGTTATAGTGGCAGTGATAGACTCAGGAATTGATATTAACCATGAAGACCTTGATGATATTATTTGGACAAATAATGACGAAGTGCCAAACAACGGTGTTGACGACGACAAAAACGGATATATTGACGATGTACATGGTTGGAATTTTCTAGGAGACACCTACGACGAGCAACTTGAATATGTAAGATTGTTAAAAAGTGGAGACACCTCTGATCCTAGATATGCAGAAGCGCAAGCGCTGTATGAAACTGAATATCAGAAATGGTTAGGTAGAAAAACACAGTACGACCAAATCTATCAGCAAATTAATAGTGCGGACGAAACCTTAGCTAAACATCTTAATAAAAAAGACTACACCAAGGAAGATGTAAACGGAATAACCAGTGAAGATCAATCAGTTCAACAAGCCGTACAAATTGCTAAATATATGTTTGCTAATGGCATGGACTCCATGGCAGAAGCTAAAACTGAGCTTAATAATGCTTTAGAGAGCATTAACGAAAGACTCAACTATCACCTTAATAAAGATTTTGATGGCCGTAAGACTGCAGATAATATCAATGATATAAATGACAGGTTTTACGGTAATGGCAATGTAAAACCCGTTAAAAAATCTGAATCGCATGGTACTCACGTAGCGGGTATAATTGCTGCTGAAAGAACTAATGGAAAGGGAACAAAAGGAGTTGCTAACAATGTTGAATTAATGGTGTTAAGAACAGTGCCTAATGGTGATGAATACGATAAGGATGTGGCTCTCGCTATAAGATATGCTGTGGACAATGGTGCACAGATCATTAATGGTAGTTTCGGTAAATCTTTTTCACCACACAGTGATTGGGTAAGAGATGCCATTAAGTATGCAGCAGACAATGATATTCTTATTGTACATGCTGCCGGAAATGACAGTAAGAATATAGATGTAGAGCCAAATTATCCAGCGGATAATATCAATGGACAAGAAGTTGCAAATAATTATATCTCTGTAGGCTCTTTAGATCCAAAATATGGGTCTAAGCTAATTTCTGGTTTCTCAAACTATGGTAAAAAGAATGTTGATATTTATGCACCAGGTGGTCAGGTATACTCTACCACACCAGAAAACGAATATCAAACCAAGGGCGGAACGTCGATGGCTGCTCCAGCTGTTGCAGGAATTGCAGCGCTAATACGCTCATATTACCCAAAACTTTCGGCGTCTCAAGTAAAACAGGTTATTTTAGATTCTGGCTTATCTATCACCACTAAAGTGGTTGTGGGTGGGGACGCTTCTAATGTAAAGCCATTTGTGGAACTTTCTAAAACAGGAAAAATAGCTAATGCATACAATGCGCTTATTTTAGCTTCAAAAACGAAATAAATATGATCTCAAATAGAATATTTTTAATCTTTTTGGCATTAACCTTATCCTGTGCAACAGGGAAGGCTGTTTCTGTTCAGCCAAATTCATCTAATACTTATTGGCAACAACATGTAGATTACAAGATGGATATAAACATGGATGTTGAAACGTATCGGTATACTGGAAATCAGGAACTTATATATACCAATAACTCTCCAGATGTATTAGGCAGAGTGTACTATCACTTATATTTTAATGCGTTTCAGCCTGGCAGTGAAATGGATGTAAGGTCTAGAACTATAGCCGATCCTGATGGTAGGGTTGGCGACAGAATAAGCAAATTAAAACCAGACGAAATAGGATTTATTGAGGTTGAGTCCCTTACTCAAAACGGTGAGTCCTTAACTTACGAAGTTGTAGGAACTGTTTTAGAAGTCACTTTAAATCAACCCATACAACCAGGTGAAAAGGTTACGTTTAATATGAATTTTAATGGTCAGGTACCCGTACAAATAAGACGGTCTGGGCGAAACAATAAGGAAGGTGTTGCACTTTCAATGACGCAATGGTATCCTAAAATGGCTGAGTATGATGACGAAGGATGGCACGCAGATCCTTACATAGCGAGAGAATTTCATGGTGTTTGGGGTGACTTTGACGTAAAGATTACGATAGATAAGAATTACGTTTTAGGCGGTACAGGATATCTTCAAAATCCAAATGAAATTGGTTATGGCTATGAAACTGGTGCTGTAAAAAGACCTAAGGGAAATACATTAACATGGCACTTTGTTGCTCCAAATGTTCATGATTTTACTTGGGCCGCAGATCCTGAATATTTACATGATTCTATACTAGTGCCAGACGGCCCAATAATTCATTTTTTGTATAAAAAAGGATTAGAAGCTCAGTACCTTGAAAACTGGAAAAAGTTACAGCCACTTACTGTAAAGTTAATGGAGTATTTTAGTGAGCATATTGGCGAATATCCTTACAAACAATACTCTGTAATACAAGGAGGCGATGGCGGTATGGAATACGCAATGTCAACCCTCATCACTGGCGAGCGAAAGTTTGGCAGTTTGATTGGTGTAACCGCACATGAGTTAGCGCATACTTGGTTTCAGTTTTTATTAGCAACTAATGAGGCAAAACACGAATGGATGGACGAAGGATTTACAAGTTATATTTCAAGTTTAGCTATGCAAGAAGTCATGGAAACGGAAGCTTCTAATCCACATCAAGGATCTTACAGAGGGTATATTTATTTAGCAACTTCGGGTAAGGAACAGCCTTTAACGACACATGCAGACCGTTACGAATTCAATCAGGCATATTCAATTTCTGCTTATAGTAAGGGTGCTGTATTTCTAGCTCAATTAGGATATGTTATTGGTGAAGAAAATCTTAAAAAAACGATTAAAAAATATTTTGATGATTTTGCATTTAAGCATCCTAAACCAATGGATATTGTAAGGACGGCTGAAAAAGTATCTGGATTAGAACTCGACTGGTACCTAATGGATTTTGCGCAAACGACTAACACAGTTGATTATGGGATAAAAGGTGTTGAAGGAACAACTGTTACTTTAGAGCGGATTGGATTAATGCCTATGCCTATTGATGTTGTTGTTACATATACAGATGGAAGCACGGAAGAATTTTACATTCCACTTCAAATGATGCGAGGAGAAAAACCTACAGCAGCCAAGGTCTTGGATGATTGGGCTTGGGCATACCCATCTTACAGTTTTGAAGCGTCAAAAGATGTTGCAAATGTTGAAATAGACCCATCCCAGCTTATGGCAGATGTGGACAGGTCTAACAATAAAATGTAACTATTTAACGCCTAACACTATTAAACCCTGTTTTTATAAAAGCAGGGTTTTTTAGTTAGTACCAATCCAAATGTTTATAAAGGTCTTTTTGTGTAGTTCGTTCTCTATTGTAAAGTAGCACATAATTTCCAGACACTTGTTTGTTTCTGTAGCCGAACAAATGAAAAATAGATTTAGCGAGATAGCGCGTAATTTTTAAATTAGCCCTTAAAACGCCTTCATCCTTTTTATACCAGGATATACCGGGAAGCATAACTAGAAGATTATCTGCTTTAATTTTTCTTAAAAAAGCAGATAGTTTTAAATAGAACGGTCTAATCTTTTTAATAATAAAAAAACCATCGTTTCCAGTTTTTTGATATAATGGCATAAATAAGGTTGCGTTGTGTTGAGATTTTATAATCTCACCATTAGATGATGCTAGGATCTGTCCTTTTTTAATCTTCTCAAAGCTTATAAATCCAGGATGCATTATAAATTGCTCATCAGGTTTTATATGGTATTTATAAATCACTTCAAAAACATGATTGCAATATTTAGATGCTATTTTTAACGTATTTGTTGCTTCGGCAATTGTTGCTTCAGGCGCGTCAATGAATGAACCCGCTTCGTGTAATACTAATTTTATAAAAGCCTCAAAATTTAACACAGCGTTAGGATCATTATGCTGTCCAGATTCAAATCCAAGTGATACATATCCTAACTTATTAAGATAAGTTAACAGAGGTCCTTCGAGATATTCTTCTATTCCTAACACGATCGGAACTGGAAATCTACTTGCAAATTTTCTATTTATCAAAGCGTCATTAATGGTAACAAATGGCAACGTTTTGCTTGAAGTTGTATGTAGATCAATAAAATATATTGGCTGAGTGGCGTGCGATAATATTTCAGATATTAAAAAATTTAGTGCTTTTTGTTCCCTAATTTCTGAGTTGCTTTCATTGGTTTCATAAAGCTTATCAACTCTATCTGTAGTCCAAATTCTATTGAGATCTTCATTTATAAATCGTTTGCCTTTTTGAAGCGCCTCAATATTACCAAACAAGCCATAAACCTCTCCTCGCAGATCTTTTGCTGTAATTTTGGTTAATACATTTTTTAACGCATATACTCCTGCTGGCTCATTACCATGTAATCCACCGAAAAAAATAATTATAGGTCCTGGTTTATCACCTTTGATGTAATGTATTATTCGCGATGTAGATGATTTGGATGAGTTCTGGCTTGTAGCTTGGGTGGCTTGCATCTGTTATAAGTCTTTACTGGTTATTATACCAACTAACGTATCGTTATTAATTACAGGGAGACTATTAATATTATGGTTAATCATCGTTTGTTTGGCTGTTTCTAAAAGATCGTCTTGTTCAATGGTAATAATAGTGGTTTTCATAATTGATTTAACGCTTTTAGATAGATTATCTTTGTCTTTTAAAGTTATGTCTTTGCTAGACAACAGTCCTACGATCTCTTTTTTAGAATTTATTACAGGCATGTGATTTATGTTTTTCCACAACATCATATTATAAACCAGATCTAAACTATCGCTTTCATCAACTGAAAATATCTTGGTATTCATTCGATGCTTTACAGTGAGTTGGGTATTAAAATTAGGTGTCTCATTGAGTTTTACTTTAGTCCAAGAATCTACTGGGAAGTCCGCTATTTGTTTCTTATACATATAGGAAGTTAATGTCTGTAAAGCTTCAAAGGGTTTCTTCTTGGTGTTTAAGTTTCTGTATCCTTCTGTGAGCCATTGTGAGCCGTTCTGGGATTTAACACGCCGTTCTATCACAGAAAGGTAGCGTTCTGCATCTTTATGAGATATATTGGCCTGGTGAAGTCCTTTGTAGGCTAAAGGTAACAATTCGTCAAGAATGAGGTCTTTTGCGGGTACTATAGCTCCCATCCAATTAAATTGGGTTTCCATACCATATCTTGCGGCCTTAAAAAAGTTAGATTTCACGTCTTTGAACTGCATTTTAGAATGAATGTCTCTATATTTTTCGGTCCTCGATAGCATCAGCCCTACCCAAAACATCATGTTGGCTATTTCATCGATTACGGTTGGTCCGGCAGGAATATATCTACACTCTATGCGTATATGAGGCTTTCCGTTGCCTACACCATAACAAACCCTATTCCATTTATAAACTGTGCCGTTATGCAGATTAAGGGCCTTTAGTTTGGGTATTTGGTCTTGCTTTAATTGATCTAGGCTATTATTTTCAAATGTAGCCGTTAATAAACTTCTAAATCTAGAAATGTTATCTCTAAATATATCTGTAACGTTTCCTTTTTCCCAATCTGTCCCAAAGCTTACGCGAGATTGCTTTTCGTTGAGCATAAAAGAGTTTGCACGAGTATCTACACTTTGTGTGAATAAGGCTATTCGGGTTTCTGCCCACAATTCTTTTCCAAATAATACTGGCGAGTTAGTACACATACTTAGCACTGGACCAGCAATGGCCTGTGCCCAATTAAATCGTTCTATAAACTCATCTGGATTAATCTGAAGATGCGTTTGGAAACTGGTGTTGCAGGCCTCTAACATTACGGAATCGTGTAGTAGATTAATTTCGTCAACGCCTTTAATATGTATACTGAAATCTTGTTTTCTTGAGGCTTTTAATGCTTCGTTTAATATCTTATATCTTGGCATGTCCGTCATGTAAGATTCTGATATGTGTTTTAAGCTTAATGTGGGTAAAATACCTGTTAAAACAACTTTTGTATGATGCTTTTCGGCACCTTTCCTAGCCTTTGCTAATAATTGAAGAAGGTTTTTGTGAAGTTGTGAAAAGCAGTCGGTTTTTAATTCTAGCGGATCAGAATTTATCTCAAGATTGTAGCGTCCTATTTCGGTCGTGAAATGTTCATCGCCTATGGTTTCTAAAACATCTAAGGAGTTGTAGGTGGGTAGAAAGTCATCATTGACTAGGCAGAATTCTTGTTCGGCCCCTATTCTTATCGGTGTTTTTTCAATAAGATCATCTTCCAACATTTTATCTAACGCATTTAAATCATCAATAAGATGACTTATGTATTGCGCTTTGTCTTTAGAATGAACTAATTTTGTAACATTGAGATGGCCCATAGAAAATTACGAGTTGATTACTAATGAGCAAGTTACCCTTTTAGGGCTTTTAATTATATGACTTTTATCATGGTAAAATCTCCTGTTTACAGCGTATACCAGATACTGAGCAATGCAGAATTCTTATAATAAAAATGAAAAGCTTAAGCGTAAAATCTTAATTGATCGTCTTTTTGATGAAGGAAGATTTCTCAAGGCTTACCCTATACAACTTGTTTATTTACAGTTTAAAGATTCCACCACCAAAGAATTAAAAGTCGGTGTATCCGTTAGTAAACGGCACTTTAAAAAAGCTGTAGATAGGAATAGGATAAAACGATTGTTAAGAGAAGCGTATCGCAACAACAAGAGTACTCACTTAAGCAATACAGAATCATCATTAGCGTTTATGCTTATGTATGTTGGAAAGGAACTTCCTCATTATAAAACAGTTGAGAATGCGGTACAGTTATTGTTAAAAAAACTAACGAACAGATTAGAAGATGAAAAAAACAGTTAAAACCAAGGTGATACTTATAGTTTTAGTGTCCACAATTTTTATTAGCGCAACGACGATAAGAAATGACTTTTTTGAAATTGCTAAACAGATAGAGATTTTTACGACTGCTTTTAAAGAGCTTAACATGAATTATGTAGATGATACCAATCCGGCAGAACTAATGGATGGCGCTCTAAAAAGCATGCTAAAAGACCTTGATCCCTACACCCAATTCTATAATGAACAAGATGTAGAAGCTGCCAGAATAAATAATACTGGTGACTACACTGGTATAGGGGCTAGCGTTTTAACCTTAAAAGATAAATTGATTATTGTAGAGCCATATAAAGGATATGCTGCTGACAAAGCTGGATTGAAAGCAGGCGATGAAATTGTAAAAGTGGGTGACGTACAAATTGGGGATTATACAGAAGATGCTGGTGATCTGTTAAAAGGTTCGCCTGGTTCTAGTGTTAGATTAACTTATAAACGTCAGGACCAACTACAAACTGTAGATTTAATTAGAGAATCTCAAGAGATTAAGGCGGTGCCATTTTACAAAATGGTCAATGAAACAACTGGTTATATTGTGTTACGCAAATTCAATGCTAAAGCATCACAAGAAACTAGCAGCGCTTTAAGATCTTTAAAGAATCAAGGCGCAACTAACCTAATATTAGATTTAAGAGGTAATCCTGGTGGACTGTTAAATGAAGCTGTAAATATTACCAATCTCTTTGTCCCTAAGGGCCAATTGGTAGTTACAACAAAGTCTAAAATTAAAAAGTACAATAAAACATATTATACGCAACGAGACCCTATAGATACGGAAATTCCTCTTGTTGTTTTAATTGACGGCAAAAGTGCGTCTGCCAGTGAAATAGTATCGGGTGCGCTTCAAGATCTAGATAGAGCGATAATTGTAGGCGCCAGGAGCTTTGGTAAAGGGCTAGTACAAAGACCTAAGTCTTTAGCGTATGGCACCCAAATGAAAATTACTATTTCACGCTATTATACGCCTTCTGGTAGATGCATACAAGCGCTTGACTACTGGAATAGAGACGACAAAGGAAATGCCACAAGAGTAAAAAAAGAAAATTATAACCTGTTTAAAACCAAAAAAGGCAGATCGGTGTACGATGGCGGCGGAATACAACCAGATATTGAGATACCATTAGCTAAAGACACCCCAATTACTAAAGCTATAGAGAGTAATTATCTCATATTTAACTATGCTACAGACTATTATTATAAGAACAGTTTAGAGGATTTAAATACATTTAATTTTAAAGCGTCTAATTTTAATGATTTTAAACGTTTTATAAGATCACAGGGGTTTAGTTTTGAAACAAATACAGAAAAAGCCTTTAATGATGCCTTTATTGTAGCATCAGACGAAAATTTAGATGATTCCTTAAAATCTTCGTACGACGCTTTAATATCAAATATTGAAGAATACAAAGCACAGTCTTTAGATGTTAATAAAAACAGACTAAATGCCCTGTTAGAAGAAGAAATAATTAAGCGTTACTTTTATAGTGAAGGCTATTATGAATACTCCATAAAAAACAATTCTGCTGTGATTAAAAGTGTTCAGCTGCTAAATAATCCGTTAGAATACAGGGATTTGCTGGAGTAAAACAATTTTATTTATATTTATCCATATTGAGTTTTAACAAATGAGAGCTGCTGTTTTTATATTATTTTTTATTACCTGTTTTGCTACAGCACAAAAGGAATTAAAGCATGAGGTGTACTTTGAGACGGATAAATACGACATACCTTCCACAGAACACAATAGACTGCTGTTATTCTTATCAGAGCTAGAAGGTGTAGATATTCAAAAAATTTCGATCTATGGTTTTTGCGATGATAGAGGGAGTGATTCATATAATTTGGTCTTATCTCAACACAGAGCAAATGCTATAAAGGAGGTGTTTTCTAACAATGAGTTCGACGATAATCTTATTACCAATGTTGATGGTAAAGGAGAAATCTTACTCAAGATCGTAAAAGAAACAGATATTCATAAAATAAGAGGCCTCAATAGAAAAGTTGAAATTATTGTATCGCCAGTATTTCCGCCAAAACCTGTTGTTAAATCTTCAGGGTCTAAAAGCGCAGATGCTCTTTTACAGAAGGATCTTAAGCCAGGCGATAAGGTATTGCTAGATAATCTATTATTTAGAACTGGGTATAGTTACTTAATTCCTAAATCTAGAAAGGAATTAGATAAAATTGCAAATGTGCTTGTAGAACGAAAAGATCTATATTTTACAATTGAAGGTCATGTGTGTTGCACTCAAGGCACTAGAGACGCTATAGATAGAAAAACTAAGAAGAGAAACCTCTCAGTTGCCAGGGCTAAACTTATTTACGATTACTTACTTAAAAAAGGTGTAGAAAGAAAACGTATGAAATATGTTGGACACAAACGCCAATTTCCACTAGGTGGAGAGCCACAATTTGATAGACGTGTGGAGATTTTAGTTACTCAGGTTGAAGAATCTAATTAATCATTAAATTCACGAAGCATTGCAATATGTGGTATGTCATCTTCTAAATATTCCGCTCCATTTTCTTTAAATCCTAAGTTGTTATAAAAACGTTTTAAGTAGGTTTGTGCTGATAGTTTTATCAGTTTTGCATTTAGATGGTCTCGTATAAATTCTATCGAAGCATTCATTATATCATACCCATATTTATGCATGCGTTCTCGCTTAGAAACCACCACTCTACCAATGCTTGCTTCTGTAAAATAATCTCCAGGTTTAAATAGACGCGTATAAGCTACAAGCGTATTGTTTTTATACCCTAATATATGATAAGCTTTCTGATCTTTTCCGTCAATATCCTGATAAACGCAGTTCTGCTCAACTACAAACACTTCACTACGAAGCTGTAAAAGATCGTATAACTCGTTCAGCTCTAATTCGTTAAAGGTTTTAAATTTAAATGTTAGCATTCTAACTGTATTTTAATCTTGCGTGATAATAGGCTTTTCTTCGCATTTACCGTACTCTGGCTGTAAGGTAACATGATTAATATTATACTTCTGTTTTAAAACATTTTCAACGCTTTGAAGCACTATATTAAATTCTGTGAGGTTTATGTCATTATGAAAATCAATATGAGCTTCTAAATGTGTTTCTTCTTCATTAAGTTGCCAAATATGAACATGGTGAAGATTTTTAACATTAGGTAGATTTTGAATTTCAGACACTATTTTTTGTACTGGTAAAGATTCTGGTGTAAACAACATTAGGACTTTAAAAGAGTTTTTTAATAATTTATAACCCACTATAACAAGGTATAATGCTATTACTAAAGTTAAAAACGGATCTATCCAGTTTATTTGGTAATATTTAATAAGTAATCCACCAACCAAAACTGCAATACTAGCAAGCATATCTGTAAACATATGTAGATAAGCACTCTGCATGTTCATATTAGATTTTGCAGAACGTTGCAGTAATAATACACTAAAACCATTACCGGCAATTGCAATTAATGAGAGCCATATCACTAAGGATGAATTTATTGGTTTAGGATTATTAAAGCGTTCTACAGCTTCAAAAATTAATAAAACAGCAACAATTATAAGGGTTGATGCATTGATAAATGCCGCCATTATCTCAGCACGTTTATAGCCAAATGTTTTGGTGATTGAGGCTTTTTTGTTTGCAAGTATAGAGGCCAGATAACTTATAACTAAAGAAACAACATCGCTAAAATTGTGTAAAGCATCACTTAATAACGCAAGGCTTCCGGAAATTAGTCCACCAATAATCTGCACTAAAGTAATCGCAGAATTTAATATTATGGATATAAGAAGATTTCTTCGGCTATGGTCTTTGTTGTGAGTGTGAGTATGGTTATGAAAATAACTCATTAATGATTAACATGTAGCTGGTATTTTATTTACACGCCTTTCGTGTCTACCACCATCTTCAAACTCTGTCTTCAAAAAAGTGTCTACAAGTTTTATAGCTTGAGGTATAGACGTGAACCTTGCTGGTATACATATTATATTAGCGTTATTATGTACACGACTTAGCTCGGTAATTTCATTAGTCCAACAAACTGCTGCTCTAACATTTTTATATTTATTTGCAGTCATCGCAACACCATTAGCTGTTCCGCAAATTAAAATACCAAAATCAACAGTATTTGAGTCAACATCTTTAGCTACTGGATGTACAAAATCAGGATAATCAACACTATCACTGGTATCTGTACCATAATTAGTAATTTTAATTCCGCGTGTTTTTAAATGTTCTAAAATAGCAGATTTATACTCTGGTCCAGCGTGATCATTTCCTATAGCGATAGTCATTGTTAATTTTATTTAATTTATTACTACAAAGTTACAAAATTAGAGTTCTGTGGATTACTTTATTCATTAGTTGTTTATAAATGTTTAAAACTAATTATAAATTAAATTTTAATATTTGGAAGTTTTTCACAAGCAAAAATTGAATTTGAAAAAACAAATTAGTTAGCTATAAGTTTCAGATAAGTTTTAAGGAACAACGTATAGAGATATAAACACTTTTTAAGTAAAATAATATTAAAGGTTATATGTTATTTAAGTTATTAACCACTGTTTATATAATAAGTGAATTCTCTAAAAATTAATTGGTTATCTATATAATAAATGTTAATAACAGAATCATAAATTGAAGACTACTTAAAATCAAAACAAAATGAAGTTTAGTTATTGCAACTATTAACAAGCTATAATAACCATTAGTATTTTTTATAAATTTTAAAAAACAATTAATAGTATGTTATTATTTGTTTATAACTGAAAATATTTAAAAATTTTGTTTAGTCCCAAACTTTAATATTTATACCTTAGCTTTGCAGAGAACTTAATTCACTGTACTTCACTTATATTAAGTTTATAAGACCCTTGTTAATTTCTGAGGGAAAAACCATATGATTATAACGAATAATGAATAGAAAGAAGAAAAAGAAATCTAATAATAAGATTTCTAACCTCACCAATACCATATTAAACATTTTAAAAAAAGATAGGAATCAAAGTTTTAACTATAAGCAAATTGCCGCCAAGCTTGGTCTTAATGACGCTAGTAGTAGAAATCAGATAATTAAGAAATTAAAACAGCTTAAAGTTAAAGGAGAGATTGAAGAAGTAGATAGAGGTAAGTATAAAGCAATTGTAAATACAGAATACCACACAGGAATTTTAGATTTATCCTCTAAGGGATCTGGATATATAATTTCCGATGAGTTTGAGGAGGATGTATTTATTGCTTCTAACAACCTTAATAAAGCTTTAGATGGAGATGAAGTAGAATTCTACCTGTATCGCAGAAAACATAGAGGTAAACGCGAAGGTGAAATAACAAACATCATCAAACGTGCTAAAAGTGAATATGTAGGTACCATACAAATTCATGATAAAAAGAATTTTGCCTTTGTGGTTACGGATAGTACAAAAATGTATAAAGATATTTTTGTACCAATTAATAAGATCAACAAAGCTAATGATGGTGATAAAGTATTAGTTTCATTAGAAGATTGGCCAGAAAAGGCAGATTCACCTTACGGTAAAGTATTACAAGTCCTTGGTAAACCTGGAGAGCATAACACTGAAATTCATTCCATTTTAGCAGAATACGGATTACCACATGACTTTCCACCTCAAGTGGAGGACTATGCTAATAAATTAGACACCTCAATTACAAAACAAGAAATTGCAAATCGACGAGATATGCGTAAAGATCTAACCTTCACCATAGATCCTAAAGATGCAAAAGACTTTGATGATGCTTTATCTTTTAAAGTTTTAGACAACGGTCTATACGAAATTGGTATTCATATTGCTGATGTATCTCATTATGTAAAACCAGACACTGTTTTAGACGATGAAGCTTATGAAAGAGCCACTTCAGTATACTTAGTAGATAGAGTTGTGCCAATGTTGCCGGAGGTTTTATCTAACAATGCTTGTTCACTAAGACCTAACGAAGAAAAATATACATTTTCAGCTGTATTTAAAATAAATGAAAAGGCTGAGATTAAAGATCAGTGGTTTGGGAGAACAGTGACGTACTCAGATGCACGATTTGCGTATGAAGAGGCGCAATCTATCATAGAAACTAAATCTAATAACATACCAGCAGAGGTTTCATTAACAGGAAAGGCGTATAAAACAACTCAGTCTATAACTGAAGCTGTACTTAAATTAGATGAATTAGCAAAAAAAATGCGCTCTAAACGCATGCGTTCTGGCGCTATATCCTTTGATAAGGTTGAAGTAAAATTTAATCTAGACGAGAATGCTAATCCTACAGGTGTCTTTTTTAAAACCAGTAAGGATGCTAATAAGTTAATTGAAGAATTTATGCTCCTGGCAAATAAAAAAGTTGCTGAGTTTATTGGAAAACAAAACCCAAAGAAAACTTTTATTTATCGTGTTCATGATGAACCAGACGATAGTAAATTAGCAGCCTTACAAAACATTGTAAAGCGATTTGGATACCAACTTAATTTTAAGGACCGCAAATCAACAGCTGCTTCTCTCAATGGATTACTCAAAGAAGTTGAAGGTAAAAAAGAACAAAACCTCGTTGATACTCTTACAATACGAAGTATGAGTAAGGCTGAATATACCACTCAAAATATAGGGCATTACGGTTTAGCATTTGATTATTACAGCCATTTTACCTCACCGATAAGACGATATCCAGATGTAATGGCGCATCGTTTACTTCAGCAGTATTTAGATGGTGGTAAATCTGCCAACGAAGATGTCTACGAAGATAAATGTAAACACTCCAGCAACATGGAATATTTAGCCACTAAGGCCGAAAGAGATTCTATAAAATATATGCAAATACGGTTTATGCAAGATCATCAAGATGATGAGTTTTTGGGTGTTATATCTGGTGTAACGGATTGGGGAATTTATGTAGAAATCATTTCAAACAAGTGCGAGGGCATGGTAAGCGTTCGAGATATGAAAGATGATCATTACCAATTTGATGAGACACAATACGCTATGATTGGAAAAAATACCAAAACCATGTACCAATTAGGTGATGAAATCGTTGTTAAAGTAAAGAACACAGATTTAGTAAAAAAACACCTTGACTTCTTTTTAATTGGTAAACCCAAACAAGCATAAGATTTTATATTTTTAATGATGATTTTTTATCTCTCAAATAGATGATACTGACAACGACAAACTCAATAGAAGGTCATCAAATTATTGACTATTTAGGTATAGTCACAGGTGTCGCTATGAATAAAAAAGCTTTAGGAATGGGTTTTAGTATGTCTAAATACTTTAAAGCTGTAGGCGATAGTATAGACATGGTCAAAGAAGAGGCCTTTCAAAAATTAAAAGCAAATGCCACAAAGCTTAAAGCAAATGCCGTTGTGGGTATTAATGTTGAGATTGAATTAACATCACAAAATTACGCAATGGT
>JABDIQ010000092.1 GCA_013003655.1 Winogradskyella sp.
AGTGCATTTACGGCAAATGAAAAACTCTCTTTAAAAATTCTTAAATAAACTAACATAAAGTGCTGGAAACCGTTGGTTCGAAGATATGACGTTTTCAACAACTTATTGTTACAAAAATCTTAAATAAAGTCAGAAGGATAACCCAATAGTCTTTAACATTATATGTATTTTTGCAGCACAATTTCACTCACAATATTCAATGAAAACTAAAACTATTAAATCTGCACTTATTTCGGTCTTCAATAAAGATGGCCTTGCACCAATTGTTAACGAACTAAACAAGCTCAATGTTACCATTTATTCTACAGGTGGTACTGAGAAATTTATAAAAGATTTAGGTGTTGATGTTATTGCGGTAGAGGATCTTACGTCCTATCCGTCAATTTTAGGAGGACGCGTAAAAACACTACACCCAAAGGTTTTTGGAGGTATTTTAAACCGTCAGAATAACGATAGCGACGTTGCTGAACTCACTGAATTTGATATACCACAAATAGACCTGGTCATTGTAGATCTTTATCCGTTTGAAAAAACTGTTGCCTCAGGAGCATCTCATCAGGATATCATTGAAAAAATTGATATCGGTGGAATTTCATTAATTAGAGCTGCTGCAAAAAATTATAGCGATGTATTTTGTGTGTCTTCTGTAGATGATTACAGTGAATTTCTAGAATTATTAAAGTCGAAGCATGGAGAATCATCTGATGAAGACAGAAAACGATTTGCCGCGAAAGCGTTTAATATATCATCGCACTATGATACTGCAATATTCAACTACTTTAATCAGAATCATGATATCGCAGCTTTAAAAGTGAGTGAGACTGAAGGACAGGTGTTACGCTATGGCGAAAACCCACATCAAAAAGGATTTTTCTTTGGTGACTTTGATGCCATGTTTACGAAACTTCATGGTAAAGAATTAAGTTATAACAACTTACTTGACGTTGATGCCGCTGTTAATTTAATGAACGAATTTAAAAACGAAGCACCAACCTTTGCTATTTTAAAACACAACAACGCTTGTGGTTTCGCGCAACGAGAAACAATCCATCAAGCCTATGTAGACGCATTAGCAGGAGATCCGGTATCCGCTTTTGGAGGTATCTTAATTGCCAACACACAAATTGATGCTGCTACAGCCACGGAAATACACAACTTATTTTGTGAAGTCGTCATAGCACCTTCGTTCAGTGATGAGGCTATTGAAATTTTAAAAGGAAAGAAAAATAGAATACTCTTAATCTTAAAAGAAACCGAGTTATCTAAAACAACGGTTCGCACCTGTTTAAATGGTGCTTTGGTACAGGAGCGTGATGATAAAACGGATACTAAGCAAGATCTAAACACAGCAACCAAAAAATCACCATCGCCTTCAGAAGTGGAAGATCTAATTTTTGCATCAAAAATCTGCAAACACACAAAGTCTAACACTATTGTATTGGCTAAGAACAAACAACTTTGTGCCAGTGGAACTGGGCAAACGAGTCGTGTGGATGCTTTAAACCAAGCTATTCATAAGGCTCAGTCCTTTAACTTTGATCTAGAAGGTGCTGTTATGGCAAGTGATGCCTTTTTTCCATTTCCAGATTGTGTAGAGATTGCGGATAAAGCTGGAATTAATGCTGTTATTCAGCCAGGTGGATCTATCAAAGATCAGTTGAGTATCGATTATTGTGATGAACACAACATGTCTATGGTCTTTACAGGTACAAGACACTTTAAACACTAAAGATTTAATTTATTGTGGCATTAATGGTCCAATTACTTAGATATTTCGTATAATTTATTACATTTACAACAGGTCGGTATTTTAATCGGTCTTAACCCAAATAATTAAACTAAGCCCATGGGATTTTTTGATTTCCTCACGGAAGAAATAGCCATTGATCTAGGAACGGCTAATACACTTATTATACATAATGACAAAGTAGTTGTAGACAATCCGTCTATTGTGGCACGAGACAGGCTCACTGGCAAAATAATAGCTGTAGGTAGAGAGGCCAATATGATGCAAGGTAAAACACACGAAAACATTAAGACCATTAGACCATTGAAAGATGGTGTAATTGCTGATTTTGATGCTTCAGAGCAGATGATCAATATGTTCATTAAAAACATTCCTGCTTTAAAGAAAAAGTTTTTTAACCCTGCACTGCGTATGGTTGTTTGTATTCCATCAGGAATTACCGAAGTAGAAATGCGTGCCGTAAAAGAATCGTGTGAGCGTGTTAATGGTAAAGAGGTGTATCTTATCCATGAACCAATGGCAGCTGCAATTGGTATTGGTATTGATATAATGCAACCCAAAGGTAATATGATCATTGATATTGGTGGTGGAACCACTGAAATAGCAGTGATAGCGCTTGGCGGTATCGTTTGTGATAAATCTGTGAAAGTTGCTGGTGATGTATTTACCAACGATATTATTTATTACATGCGTACGCAGCACAACTTGTATGTTGGTGATAGAACGGCTGAAAAAATTAAAATACAAATAGGTGCCGCAACGGAAGACTTAGAATTACCACCTGAAGACATGAGTGTTCAAGGTCGTGACCTCCTCACAGGTAAACCAAAACAGGTACAAATTTCATATAGAGAAATTGCAAAAGCATTAGATAAATCCATTTTACGTATTGAAGATTCGGTGATGGAAACATTATCACAAACGCCACCAGAATTAGCTGCAGATATTTACAATACAGGTATTTATTTAGCAGGTGGTGGATCCATGCTGCGTGGTCTTGATAAACGATTGTCGCAAAAAACAGATCTTCCGGTATATATCGCTGAAGATCCATTACGAGCTGTAGTTAGAGGTACAGGTATTGTCCTTAAAAACCTTCCTAAATTTAAAAGCATATTGATTAAATAAAGTACCTAAATGCAACAAATAATCAATTTTGTTATTCGCAACAAAACATTTCTGTTGTTTTTGGTTCTTTTTAGTCTTTCCTTAATTTTAACCATACAGTCTCATTCCTATCATCGAAGTAAGTTTATTAATTCTGCCAATTCTATAACTGGAGGGATTTATGGTTCCATTAATAGCTTTAGCCAATATTTTAGACTTAGAGATGACAATCACAGACTCCTTGATGAAAACCGCTTACTACGCGATAAATTATACAATCGTTCAACTCGTGGAGATTCAGTAGTAGTGGATTCTTTCAACACTGATGGTACATACAAGTTTATAACGGCAAGTGTCTATAAAAACTCTTACAGTGCCACAAATAATTATCTTACCATAAATAAGGGAGAATCAGACGGTATACAGGAAGATTTTGGTGTATTAACCTCAAAAGGTATTGTGGGCATTATTGATAATACATCCGATAGTTATGCAAGGGTAATGTCTATTTTAAACTCAAAAAGTAGAATAAACGCTCAACTAAAAAATAGTAATCACATTGGTTCCCTTATTTGGGATGGAAAATCACCACATAAAGTTCAACTAGTTGACGTTTCAAAGTTTGCCCCTGTAAACGTGGGCGATACTATTATAACAGGTGGTCAATCATCAATTTTTCCGAAAGGTATTTTGATCGGAGAAATAGCATCATACGAATCTGACGTCAGTGGAGACACTTATAATATTGAAATTGACTTGTTTAATGATATGACAGATCTTGGTTATGTCTATATTGTTAAAAACAGAGATAAGGAAGAAATTGAATTACTAGATAAAACTACTAATGAATAATATTTTATCTACATCTGTTATTAGGTTTATCATACTGGTTTTGGTTCAGGTACTTATCTGCAGTAACATCAATTTCTTAGGCTACATTAATCCGTACATCTACATAATCTTTATTTTACTTTTTCCATTAAAAAACAACAGGTTATTACTTTTAATAAGTAGCTTTTTAATAGGATTGACAATTGATGTTTTTTTAGATTCGGGTGGCGTACATGCCGCAGCATGCGTAACGGCAGCATATGCGAGGCCAGTAATACTAAAATATGCATTTGGAATGTTGTACGAGCATCAAAATATTAGATTTGGCAATGCAGAATTAGGTAGTCTTATCGGTTACGTTTCTATATTCACAATAATTCACCACATTGTGTTGTTTTCACTTGAGGTATTTAACATTTTTAATATACTAGTCATTTTACAAAAAGCGTTATTTTCTAGTATTTTTACAATTATCTTAAGTGTTTTAATAATCATTATTTTTAGCAGAAACAGCAAATGAGAAAATTATTACTTTTATTAACGGTGCTCACTGTAGGCCTGGTATTTGTTGCCAGACTTTTCTACTTGCAAGTGTACACTTCTGAAAGTTATAATCTCTTTGAGGATAATGCTATAAGGAAGGTTTACGACTACCCTAAAAGAGGCTACGTTTATGACCGCAATGGTAAGCTGCTTGTTGCCAACCAACCGTCGTATGACGTTATGTTTATTCCACGCGAAGTAAAACCTCTAGACACCACAGAGTTTTGTAAGCTATTGAATATTACTAAAGAGCGCTTTATTGAAACTTATAAAAAAGCCTATCGGTATTCGCCACGATTACCTTCGGTTTTTCTTTCACATCTATCCAAAGAAGATTATGCTGTATTGCAGGAAAAAATGAGAAAATTTGAAGGGTTTTACATTCAAAAGCGATCATTAAGAGCCTACCAAACGACTATTGGAGCCAATGTATTAGGAGACATAGGAGAAGTAAATAGAACAATTATTAAGAATAGACCCTATTACAAAATGGGTGACCTTATAGGTAAGCAGGGTGTTGAATTATCCTATGAAGAAATTTTAAGAGGTGTAAAGGGAATTAAATTTATTCAAAAAGATAGATTCAATAAAGATATTGGTCCATATAAAAACGGTAGTTATGATACCTTACCACAACCTGGTAAAGACATTAAAATTACTATAGATTCAGAGTTACAGGAATATGGTGAATTATTAATGACCAACAAACGAGGAGGCATCATAGCAATTGAACCTAGCTCTGGCGAAATATTAACCATGGTAACAGGCCCAAGTTACAACCCAAATCTTCTAGTAGGCCGTAACAGATCTAAAAATTATACCAAACTTCATTACGATACTATTGCTAAACCATTATTTGATAGAAGTTTACTAGCCCAATATGCACCTGGCTCACCATTTAAAGTGATTAACGCATTAATTGGATTACAAGAAGAGGTCGTAACCACAGAGGAAAAATTTAGTTGCCGTATGGGTTACTATTATGGTGGCCGAAAACTTACTGGATGTCACCATCATAAGAGTCCGGTTAATATGAACTCTGGTATTGCTCAATCCTGTAATGCCTATTTTGTCAATGTATACAGGCGTATTGTCGATAAATACAACGATGCTGAAAAAGGCATGAACATTTGGAGTAAACATGCTAAAAGCTTTGGACTTGGCAATTTTCTAAATAATGATTTATCTGTTGGCCGTCCTGGACGTATACCAGATGGTGATTATTATAATAAGGCTTACGGTAAAAATAGATGGGGTTCTACGTACATAGTATCTAATGCTATTGGTCAAGGTGAAGTTGAAGCCACACCAATACAATTAGCAAATATGGCTGCTGCTATAGGTAACAGAGGCTTTTATTATACACCACATATCATTAAATCTATTGAGGGTGAAACAATTGACCCAAATTTTACAACACCTAAGTATACTACCATAGATAAAAAGCACTTTGACCCAATTATTGACGGCATGTTTGATGTCTATAATGACGGCACTGCATCCACCCTTAGAATTCCTGGCATTGAAATTTGTGGTAAAACAGGAACCGCTGAAAATTTCGTTAAAATTGACAGCGTAAAAACTCAACTTACGGATCATTCTATTTTTGTAGCATTTGCACCAAAAGACAATCCTAAAATTGCCATTGCTGTTTTTGTAGAAAACGGATATTGGGGAAGTCGATTTGCAGGACGAATGGCAAGTTTAATGATAGAAAAATACTTAAAAGGACATATCACCAGAACCGATATGGAAAACTGGATCCTTACGCACAGTTTAGAAAATGAATACGCCAAACCATATTCTGGAGCACCTTTTAAAATTAATGGCGAAACCACCTTACAAGTTGTAGATAATGTTAAGAGAAAATCAAAGACGCTTTAAATTTGATTGGTTAGCCATAATTCTCTTCTTACTACTAGTTGGTTTTGGATGGGTAAATATCCTATCTGCATCTCATATAGGTGAAATAGACAGTTACTTTGATATGAGCCAGCCTTATGGCAAACAGGCAGTTTTTATCTTATTAGCCTTTCTACTCATAGCCGTAGTACTTTCAATCGAAGCAAAGTTTTACGAGCGGTTTTCTAGCATAATCTATCTTCTAGCCGTGCTTGCGTTGGTTGGATTGTTTTTATTTGGTAAAAACGTTAATGGCGCAACCTCATGGTATGCCTTCGGAGGAATTACGATTCAACCTAGTGAGTTTGCCAAATTTGCGACTTCTCTAGCTGTAGCAAAGTACATTAGTGATATGCAAACTGATATAAAAACCTTAAAAGATCAGTTAAGAACTCTGCTTATAATCATTATACCAGCAGCACTTATATTATTGCAGAATGACGCTGGTAGTACTATTGTGTATGGCGCATTCTTCTTCGTATTTTATAGAGAAGGGTTACAACAACTTTATCTCATTGCATTAGTAGCCATAATACTAATATCTGTTTTAACCTTAAAATTTGGACTTCTTATTTGCGGTATTTTGCTCCTGTTAATAACCATAGGTGTTAATCTATTACTTCGAAAAAAGAGGCCTCCAATTTATATGTCAATTCTTGTTCTAGCGCTTTCAATTGGTTTTGCATTTGGCGTACAATTTTTTTATCAATCTATTTTAAAACCGCATCAACAAGATCGTATTAGTATATGGCTGAGATTAGAAAAGGATCCTGCTAAATTAGAGCAGATGAAAAAAACCATACTCTACAATCTCCATGAGTCTGAAAAGGCAATAAGTTCTGGACGTTTTACAGGCAAAGGGTTTTTAGAAGGAACACGAACTACTGGTAAATTTGTGCCAGAACAACATACCGATTATATTTTTAGTACTGTTGGTGAAGAATGGGGATTTCTTGGCTCTTCATTAGTTGTAATTCTCTTTGTTTTACTTATTGTACGAATCCTCTTTTTAGCCGAAGCACAAAAATCTCAATTTAGTAGAGTGTATGGTTACTGCGTTGCTTCTATACTGTTTGTACACTTCATGATCAACGTTGGTATGGTGATGGGTTTGATACCAACCGTTGGTATCCCTCTGCCCTTTTTTAGTTATGGTGGCTCCGGACTTTGGGGCTTTACCATTTTATTATTCATTTTTATAAAATTAGACTCTAATAAGATCAATGAGTGGTAGTTGATTACTCGGTTCCATGTTTCTTCTTGTTACACTGGCATTAATCTTAATAAAATAAGGTACCGCGAATATTGATAATAAAAACTAACACTAACTACAATGTTTCCGTTTATAGATAAAGATAAATCTTAATCTACGAGGTATTTATCCACTTATGAAATACTCCTCTTATTAATCGTAACGCGGCACCCGTTTATTGTCTAATAAATATATATTGAATTAGTCCTTTGAAATACCCTCTTTAACCTCCCAAAATATAAAGATTCTCCGTTTTTATCGAATCAATATGTTGTATTGCTCAATTTAATAGATTAACGGCCTATTACCTAGTTCATTTCTTACCATTTCTCTCCTAGTAGCGATTCCCTCAATAGTCTGTGCAAAATGCGGTATCAAATCCATTTGGTCATGCTTAGACACCTTAATGGTAATTAAAGAAAAGGCACCGAACGCTCTGACATTTAACTTGTTCTAACTACACATTAACAATAAATAAATTGTTTTTCTTAAAGTAACGTAGTGGCGTATGCACGCGTAACTGTGATCATTGCGCTGTAGTTTTATTTATAGCGCAATGATCTAAAAGTGTTTTGATTTTATTATATATGTTTTTTATGACATATATAAACTTATGGTTTAGCCTAATAACTCTAAGACTTTAGATTTTCGAGATTAGATTTTAAAGTAGCAATTTTGGCAATGGCATCGGCTTCCTTTTTACGTTCTGCTTCAACCACCTTCTCTGGAGCACCAGCTACAAATCTATCGTTTGATAATTTTTTCTGAACCGATTTAAGAAATCCTTCAGTGTAGCTAAGTTCGCTACTCAATTTGTCAATTTCCTCCTCAATATTAATAGCGCCTTTAATAGGAATATAATAATCATTTGAGAAAACTCTAAAACTTAGTGCGCCATCAATAGCTTCTTCTACTTCAGTGATATGTTCTAGATTTCCTAATTTAGAAATCACTGAGTTATACGTACTAGAAATACCTTCACTATTAATAACATAAAGTTCTATACTATCCTTAAACGAAATGTTCTTTTCCTTTCGGATAGTTCTAATTCCAGAAACCACTTCTTTCACTTTCTCAAAATCTAGAATTATTTGTTCGTCAATGGCATCAAACTTAGGATAGCTTGCTACGATTAGTGCTTCTTCTGGTTGACGCTTAGTAATTAATTGCCATATTTCTTCTGTTAAGAATGGCATAAATGGATGTAATATCTTTAAATTCTTTTCAAAGATTTCTATGATTGCATCGTATGTTTGCGCATCAATAGGAGCCTGATAAGCTGGTTTTATCATTTCTAATAGCCACGAGCAAAAGTCATCCCAGATTAATTTATAAGTGGTCATTAACACATCAGACAGTCTAAATTTACTGTAATGATCTTCTAATTCTGCTAATACTTTTTGAAATTTGGCCTCGTACCACTTTAATGCTACGGCAGTTGATTCTGGCTGCGGAATATCTTTTACTTCCCAACCTTTAATTAATCGAAATGCGTTCCATATTTTATTAGCAAAAGCTTTACCTTGATTACATAGTTCCTCATCGAACATAAGATCGTTACCTGCTGCAGAACTCAATAAAAGCCCTACCCTAACACCATCTGCTCCGTAGGTATCAATTAATTTTAGAGCATCAGGCGAATTACCTAATTGTTTGGACATTTTACGGCCTTTTTTGTCTCTAACTAAGCCTGTTAAGTATACATTAGAAAAAGGCTTTTGTCCTCTGAACTCATACCCTGCAAATATCATTCTGGCTACCCAAAAGAATAAGATATCTGGTCCGGTTACTAGATCGTTAGTTGGGTAGTAGTAATCAATTTCGTCATTGTTAGGATGCCTAATACCATCAAAGACACTAATTGGCCACAGCCATGATGAAAACCAAGTATCTAAAACATCGGTTTCTTGATTTAAATCGTTTAGGGTTAATCCAGAGTTTCCACTTTTTTCTTGTGCTAATGTTAAGGCCTCTTTATTGGTTGAAGCAACAACAAAATCTTCCTGTCCTTCACCATAGTAATAAGCAGGTATGCGTTGTCCCCAAATTAATTGTCTGGAAATGTTCCAATCTCTTATATTTTCGAGCCAGTGTCTGTAGGTGTTGTTAAATCGTTTAGGATATAACTTTATATCCTCATCTTCCAACACCGAAGTAATTGCGGGTTTTACTAAGTCTTTCATCTTTAAGAACCATTGGTCCGATAAACGTGGCTCTATGATTGCTTTGGTTCGTTCGGATATTCCAACTCTATTGGTATGATCTTCAGTTTTAGTTAAGATAGCTGCTACTTGTAGTTCCTTTACAATTGCTTTTCTTACTTCAAATCTATCTTTACCTTCGTAGTGCAATCCAAAGCTATTCAAGGTAGCATCCTCGTTAAAAATATCGATAACTTCTAGGTTGTGCTTATCTCCCAGCATTTTATCATTTTCATCGTGTGCTGGTGTTACCTTCAGACATCCAGTACCAAACTCAAGATCAACATAGTCATCTTCTATAATTGGCACTACTCTATTACAAATAGGCACAATGGCAGATTTCCCCTTGAAATGCTTATACCTCTCGTCATTAGGATTGATACAGATTGCGGTATCTCCAAAAATAGTTTCAGGACGTGTTGTAGCAATAGTCAACACCTCATCTGAATCTTTTACTCTATAGTTTAAATAGTAAAGTTTTCCTTGCGTTTCAATGTACTCAACTTCCTCATCAGAGAGGGTTGTTTTAGCTTCAGGGTCCCAATTAACCATACGGTAGCCTCTGTAGATCTGTCCTTTATTAAAGAGATCCACAAATACCTGTATCACTGCTTCAGACATATCGTCATCCATTGTAAATTTGGTTCTATCCCAATCGCATGAGCAGCCAAGCTTTTTTAATTGTTCAAGAATTACTCCACCGTACTCATGTTTCCAATCCCAAGCGTGTTTTAGGAATTCTTCTCTACTAAGGTCATTTTTATCAATACCTTGCTCTTTAAGTCTGGCAACAACCTTTGCTTCGGTAGCTATTGACGCATGGTCCGTCCCCGGAACCCAACATGCATTTTTACCTTGTAATCGTGCGCGACGTACCAATACATCTTGTATGGTATTGTTGAGCATATGTCCCATATGTAAAATACCTGTAACGTTAGGTGGCGGAATAACGATGGTATATGGCTCTCTTTCATCTGGCACAGAATGAAAATACTGGTGTTTCATCCAGTAGTCATACCACTTACTTTCCACATTATTAGCTTGATATTTTGATGGAATTTCCATGTTTTGGTATTGTTTTTGCTATGTAACTGGCAAAAGTACTTATATTTATTTTTTTGGGAAATTATTACTGTTAGAATGTGCTTAAGAAAACGCAATTAAACGATTCAATGTTTTGCATTACGTCTAATATATTTTGATGACTTAAAAAAAGTAAGTAGTTTTAGCGTAACAATTTAAAACTAAAGTGATGAAAAATTTAATTACAATTCTGTTCGTAGGCCTTATTAGCTTGGGTATAACAGCACAAGAGAAGGTTGCTAAAATAGAATTTAAGACTGATGTTATTGATTATGGAACCATTGAAAAAGGTTCTGATGGCATTAGAGTATTTGAGTTTACAAACACTGGAAACGCCCCATTGATTATCTCTAGCGTAAAATCAACTTGTGGTTGTACAGTGCCTAAAAAACCTGAAAAACCTATAATGCCTGGTGAAACTGGAGAAATACAGGTAAAGTACGATACAAATCGTGTTAATCCTATTCGTAAAACTATTACGGTAATATCTAATGCTGACACACCTACTGTGGCATTAAAAATAAAAGGATTAGTTGTAGATTCATCTAAATCTAGCGTATTAGAAAAGAAAGATAAAAGTGTGATTGAACAATAATATTGATCACCTTACATATTTAAAAAGCTCTCTTTTAAGAGGGCTTTACTTTTTAAATACATTGTCTAAAGCAAATCTAAAGGACATTTCCTTGCCATCGCGCTCAATGTTTAGCGTAATTCGTTTGCCTTCTTTATCATAAAATATTTCATTTATTTCTTGCAAACTAAATTGATGTGCTGGTTTTCCATTAACACTAGCAAGCACATCACCAATCATTAATCCTGAAGCCTTTGCATTAGAAGATTCTCTAAGTTCTACGATTTCGTAAGCCGGTTTAAGTGAGATGGAATACGTTACAATGGCGTCTAAATTTGTTGCTGTGTCGTTTTGAGAACTTCGCATAATATCGTACGAGTTGGTTCTAAATTTTTCTCGTACAACTCTAACACCGCGCTGCTCTAGAACAATACCACTGTTATTGTAATAAAACGGCGCTTTAAAATTTCCATTTTTCTTAAGTTCAATGCGTTCGTTTTTGTAATCGATAAAGAAATTAAATCGTTTCAATAGATTTCCGGCGATACTGCCACTTCTGTCTTTGTATTGTCTGGCAACATTTATTGATAATGAATCAGGGAAAGCTACGTTAATATCGCGTAGTTGATAATCACCCAATTTAAAGGTTTCTATTTTAGATCTTCTGCCAAAAACTGCACCACTTAATCCTTTCCCCAAAAAATCATCAAAAAACTTATCTTCATTAGGCATGATACCTGAGTCTTCATCTTCAAATAGCCATAAGGCGTCACTACCACCTGAATCTATCAATAGTTTTACAGGTTTAGACACCGAATCAATGACAACTTCGGCATCTAAATACGGCTTGTTATTATATAAATTAAGACCAATTGTTTGCCATTTTTTTGATTTACGTGGCTTGTAAAATCCATGTTTGTGTAATCTTATATACTTTGAACTGTAATTAATCTCAACTACAAAATCTTTAAATAGATCATAACCAATAATACCGTGTACTTGAACCCCTAAACGAGGCGTAAAATTGATAGAACTATCAAACACCACAAAAATATCCTGATTAACATTAATTGCATTACCAAATCGAAACAGGTTATTCTTTGATTTTAGGGCCTCAATAGCACCGTCACCTCCCAATCCTCTTAGGTTAATAACTTCAACATTTTTTATTTTTAGTGAGTCTGTATTAACCAGATTAAATAAAATAGCTTTACTTACACCGGTATCTAAAACGAAGGACAGATTAATGCCATTAACCTCAACTGGAACAATTATTAAATTATTGATTAATTTAAATCGTACTTTTTTACTTTTTTCAGCGCCTAAATTAAACGAACCTTGCCCTTGAGACGCTGTAGATATGCAACCCAATAAAGCAATTAAAAGAAATGTTTTTAAGCCCCTCACAGTAAATACTTTGAAATAAGTTACAATTAAAGGTTTAATATCATATTTTAATGCTAAATTTTTAAATAAACTTTAAGATTTTTCAGAACTTTGCAATCTAAATAAAACTGAATGCCAACATTATCAGATAAAGGCATATCAATGCCAGAATCGCCAATTAGGAAATTGGTGCCATATGCAGAAGAGGCTAATAAGCAGGGGAAAACCGTTTATTATTTAAATATTGGCCAACCAGATATCAAGACACCAACCATGGCGTTAGATGCTGTAAAAATACATTCGTTAGATATCTTAGCTTACAGTAGGTCTGAAGGCTCTGAAGACTATAGAAAAAAAATTGCCTATTACTATGCTAAGAACGATATCCACGTAACGCACAATGACATTATTGTAACTACAGGTGGCAGTGAAGCTTTATTGTTTGCCTTTGGAAGTATCATGGATGCTGATGATGAAATTATAATCCCCGAACCATTTTATGCTAATTACAATGGATTTTCTATTGCTTCGGATGTTAAGGTGGTTCCTGTAATCTCAAAAATTGAAAATAATTTTGCGCTTCCACCCATTGAGGAATTTGAGAAATTAATAACAAAAAAAACGAAGGCCATTCTTATTTGTAATCCAGGAAATCCAACGGGTTATTTATATTCAAAAGATGAAATAAACAAGCTGGCAGCTATTGTTAAAAAACACGACATTTTTTTAATAGCAGATGAGGTTTACAGGGAATTTGTGTATGACGATATTACGCATTATTCCATTTTACAAGTTCCTGGTTTAGAAGATCATGCTGTAGTAATAGATTCGGTATCAAAACGCTACAGTATGTGTGGTGCACGAATTGGATATTTGGTCTCAAAGAATAAAAAATTTATTCAAACAGCGCTAAAATTTGCCCAAGCAAGATTAAGTCCGCCTACCTTGGCACAAATAGCAAGTGAAGCAGCTTTAGAAACACCAGATAGTTATTTTGAAGAAGTACGAAGTGAATACGTAAAGCGACGAAATCTTTTAATTGAAGAATTAGAGAAAATAGATGGTGTTAAAGTTGCGAAACCTAATGGAGCTTTTTATTGCATAGCAGAATTACCCATAAAAAATGCTGATGACTTTGCACGTTGGCTTCTTGAAAAATTTGATCATAATAACAATACAGTCATGGTAGCTCCAGCAGCTGGATTTTACTCTACGCCTGGCGTTGGTTTAAATCAAATAAGAATAGCTTACGTACTTAACGAGGAAAGTCTCAGAGTTGCTGTAAGCGTTATTGCCGAAGCTCTAAAAGTCTATAAAGATTAATGAATCTTCAACATCAAGTTTCTTTAAAACCTCATAATACCTTTGGGATCGCTGTATCCGCAAATGACTATTGCAATATTACAAGTATTGACCAATTAGAAACTGTACTTAGAGACTATAAAAACAAGAACGTATTTGTATTAGGTGGCGGAAGCAATTTACTTCTGACAAAGGATATAGAAGATTTAGTACTTCATATTAATATAAAGGGGATTGAAGTTTTAGCACAACAAAACCATACAGCGCTGGTTAAAGCCCAAGCAGGTGAAAACTGGCATGAGTTTGTACTATGGTGTATTGAGCACAATTACGGTGGTATTGAAAATTTATCTCTTATTCCAGGAAATGTTGGAGCCTCTCCTATTCAAAATATTGGCGCATATGGTGTTGAACTCAAAGATGTATTTCATAGCTGTGAAGCCATTCATATAGAAGATCAATCCATACGAACATTTAATGCTGATGATTGTCAATTTGATTACCGTCAATCTATATTCAAAGGAGCACTCAAAAATAAATACATCATTACAAGTGTCACCTTTAAACTGACTACGTCTCATCACAAATTAAATTTAGACTATGGTGCCATTAAGACGCAATTGCAGCAAATGAAAGTGCAAGAACCTACAATTAAGGATATTTCAAATGCGGTGATAGCAATTCGGCAGAGCAAACTACCAGACCCAAAAGACATAGGCAATAGTGGTAGTTTTTTTAAAAATCCTGTGATTACAACAGCACAATACCAAAAACTACAGGATCAATTTAGCGATATTCCGGGTTACACCGTATCCGAAACCGAAGTTAAAGTTCCCGCAGGATGGTTAATAGAAAAAGCCGGATTTAAAGGCAAACGATTTAACGATTACGGTGTTCATAAGAATCAGGCATTGGTATTAGTTAATTATGGTAATGCTTCAGGATCGGATATTTATAATCTTGCGCTACTCATACAAAAAACCGTTAAACGTCTATTTAACATAGACATTGAAACCGAAGTAAACATTATATAATTTTTACTATTTCTTGCGTTATAGAGTGTCATTAGTCATCACTTTAGAAGAAATAAGTATCTTTATTAATCCATAATACTCAACATTTAGCAGTCTAGATCTTGAATACAACAACCGAAGAAAAAATCATTCAATTACTCAAAAAAGGAGATTCGTATGCCTTGAACCTCCTTTATGAATACTATTCTGACAGCTTGTATGGTGTAATCCTAAAAGTTACAAAAAACGAAGAGATCGCTGAGGATGCATTGCAGGAAACTTTTATTAAAGTATGGAAAAATGCAAACCGATATGATCCTGATAAAGCTAAATTATTTACCTGGTTGTTTAGAATTGCAAGAAATACAGCCATAGATAAATTGAGAAGTTTTAATAATAGATTCAAAAAAGAAGTCCAAATAGACAAATCAAACGTATATATATTACCAACAGCAGACTTTAATCAAGAAGTTCTTGATCTTAAAGACCATGTTGGGCGACTAGATCAAAGGTACCAACAAGTGTTGCGAGCCCTTTATTTTGAAGGGATGACACAACAAGAAGCTAGTGATGAACTAGACATTCCGTTAGGCACTATTAAATCTAGATTAAAAATTGGATTACGGGAACTGAAAAAAGTTTACGATCCGTAAAAAAGTTAAAAATGGAAACAAAATTACATAGTTTTCTAAACTCAGATCTCTTGAATAGATATCTGGTTGGCGATACTACACCTTCAGAATCGTCAGAAGTGGAGTATTTTATCGATACATATCCTGAGGTAGCAGCCGCTTACGACAAAATGCAGGAGAATCTTGAAATAATAGCTAAACTTGATGCTAAAAAAGCACCTAAAGGCATACTTAATTCAGTATTGAAAGCCGTTAATGAAACCGAAGATACTAAGGTAATAACGCTTGTGAAAGAGCAAAAAACATCATGGTACAGCATAGCAGCCAGTGCCGCTGCGGTGCTATTTGCAGTGACTAGTTTTATGCTTTATAATGAAAATAAGGCACTTAACGATGAGAATCAGGTCGTAGTTGAGGAAATTTTTGACCTCAGAAGTGATATTCAAAACAACAACACTAAACTTGATAATTTATCGAGACAGTTCATGAAACTCAATGATCCAGATGCTAAAAAATATGTGATCAATGGTAATGAGCGTGCTAAGAATCTTAAGACTGTTGCCTATATCAATCCTGTTGAAAAAACGTCCATGATAGACGTTGTAACATTACCAAAGTTACCCAAAGAACAGTACTACCAAATTTGGGGAGAATTACAGGATAGAATGGTTAATTTAGGCATATTAGATCCTTCAGCCAGTAACTTGCAACCTATACCATATTTAGAAGATGCTTTAGCTTTAAGTATTACGGTTGAAACCAAAGGACGCCAAAGTTTAGGCAAGGACGAAGTTGCTGAGATATCTTTAAAAGACAAATAAAATTTAATAATTGATTATAAAAACCCGTCACCAAAATGACGGGTTTTTTATGCAAGAATATGAAGCCATTTTTTCGTCTACCATTGAAAAATGATATCTTTGCACAAATTAGTTGCAATGAAACTTCTATTATTAACATTAGGTCTTTTGGCTCTAGCCTTTGCCGGCATAGCTATTAAAATTTGGGCAAAGAAAGATGGTGAATTTGCTGGAACATGCGCCAGTCAAAACCCAATGCTAAACCAAGAAGGTGAAGCTTGTGGCTTTTGTGGAAAGACTCCAGACCAGTTTAAAGATTGTAAAGAACCTCAACACTCTTAAGCCTAAATGTTGCAATTGCTGTTTTATTTATTCATTGCAGTTGTTCTCATTCAATTATTCTATTACGCCTTATTCTTAGTCTGTTTTTCGTTAAAAAAAGAAAATACAGTTACCCATAAACAACTTAAAATTTCCGTCATTATCTGTGCGCGTAATGAAGAAGCGCAGATTAAAAAAAATCTACCTTACATTATTAATCAGAACTACGAGAATTTTGAAATTGTATTGATTAATGATGCCTCAACAGACAAAACCCTAAAAATATTCGAATCCTTTAAAGCTAAACATAAAAACATCACTATTGTTGATGTTAAGCCCAACGAAGCATTTTGGGCCAATAAGAAATATGCATTAACATTAGGTATTAAAGCATCTAAACACGATTTTTTAGTGTTCACAGATGCCGATTGTAAACCAAACTCTTCAGATTGGCTAAAAACAATAAGTGCACATTTCTCTAACAGCAAGTCCATTGTTTTAGGATATGGTGGTTATGCCAAAACTAAAGGCTCATTCTTAAACAAACTCATTAGATATGAAACCGTTTTAACCGCATTGCAATATTTTTCTTGGGCTAATTTAGGCATGCCATACATGGGTGTTGGCAGAAATATGGCCTACAGAAAAGAACTCTTTTTTAATAATGCAGGTTTTAAAAATCATATGCAATTACGATCTGGCGATGATGATCTGTTCATTAACGAAGTTGCCACTAAAACCAACACAAGTGTTTGTGTTTCTCCAGAAAGTTTTACGGTGTCAACGCCAAAAACCACATTTAAGGCTTGGCGGCTTCAAAAAAGACGACATATTAGTACGGCAAGGCATTACAAAAAGAAACACCAGATTGTTCTAGGATTATTTTACGTCACACAATTGATGTTCTGGCTTCTGGCAATCATTTTACTTATAAGCACCTTGCATTTTAAGTTGGTATTACTATTAATATCATTGCGAATAATCATTCAATTGCTAAGTGTTGGTTTAGCTTCAAAAAAACTCAAAGAACTAGATATCGTTGCTATTTTGCCATTTCTAGAAATCTTTTTGGTTATCTTCCAATTTGTTATATTTTGTAATAACCTTATGTCAAAACCAAAATATTGGAAATAAAAGACGCCATTTCTAAAGCCAAGAAGAATAATCAAATTGCATTTAATTTCTTATTAGACCAATACTGGAATGATGTGTATGGATTTCAGTTAAAGCGAACCGAAAATGAAAATGATGCTGAAGATATTACCATTCAAACATTTTCAAAGGCCTTCGATAAAATCACCACATATAATGAAGACTATTCATTTAAAACATGGCTTTTAACGATTTCAAAAAACCTCCATATCGATCTCATTAGAAAACAGAAATCTAGAATTCATCAAACCTCAGATCATAGTGACGACGATTTTTATGACATTGTTGATGAATCACCAACACCAGAGGATAAAATTATTACAGAACAAAATCTGGCTAAACTCTTAAAGGATATAAAAAAGTTGAAACCTCATTATCAAGATGTGATTAATTTGAGGTATTTTCAAGAGTTGAGTTATAAGGAAATATCATTACAGTTAAATGAACCTATCAACAATGTTAAGGTAAAATTACTGAGAGCTAAAAAACTTTTAGCCGAGATAATTGAAAAGAACTAATGACTATTAGTTTAAAAAAATTAGGTCCAGGGCTCTTATTTGCTGGTGCGGCAATAGGCGTATCGCATCTCGTACAATCAACACGTGCAGGCGCTAATTTTGGTTTTGGCCTGGTATGGGCGCTATTGCTAGTTAATTTATTTAAATATCCATTTTTTCAATACGGTCCGCGTTATGCGCTAGCCACAGGCGAAAGCCTATTAGATGGCTACAAAAAACTAGGCAAAGGTGTGTTATGGACGTATTTTATACTATCACTAGGCACTATGTTTACCATACAAACTGCGGTTACAATCGTTACAGCAGATATTGCAAATACGCTTTTCAATGGGATTTTATCACGTGAAATTTGGACCGTAATCATACTCCTAATTTGTAGTGCCATACTCATTATTGGTAAGTACAATTTGCTTGATAAATTGATGAAAGTGATAATAATTACCTTGAGTATAGCCACATTGTTGGCATTAATAACCGCAACCTTAAATAACACAACAGCCGTTGATCTCAAACAAATATTACCCAAAAACACACTAGAGTTGTCTTTTTTAATAGCCTTTATGGGATGGATGCCAGCACCTTTAGATATTTCTGTTTGGCACTCATTGTGGGCTTTAGAAAAAAAGAAAAAACAGAAAAGTTTTAAAATCAATTCAGCTATATTCGATTTTAATATTGGCTACATCACTACCATCGTATTAGGTCTGGGATTTATAGGATTAGGAGCTATGGTTATGTTTCAATCGGGTGAACCCTTAAGCGTTTCTGCAAGTGATTTTTCTAATCAACTTATTAGTATGTATACCTCTAGTCTAGGTGCAGAAACCTATATCATCATTGGTTGTGCAGCGTTAACCACTATGTTTAGCACCACGCTTACCACATTAGATGCCTCACCACGCTCTATGGCAAAAACGGTTGAATTACTATTTAAGAACACTTCCAAGCATTTGTATTTAACCTGGTTAAGTATTCTGGTGATAGGCTCTATATTAATTTTCTTTTTTCTAAACTCAGAATTGGGATTTCTCGTCCAAGTAGCCACAGTACTATCGTTCTTAACAGCGCCTTTTTATGCCTTGAGCAACTATATTTTATTAAGTAGCAAACACACACCAAAAGCATGGCAACCAAGCATTAAAATGCATATTCTAAGCGTTTTAGGTATTACATTTTTGATACTATTTAGTATTTGGTATCTCACAACACTTTAAGCATTTTTTAAGTTTTAGTTCGTATCTTTGCCAAGCGAAAAAGAAAAATATGGATACAGCTGTTTCTTCTAATATTCTTCCAGAACGTAAACCAAAATGGTTGCGTGTAAAGCTTCCTACAGGAAAGAAGTATACGGAATTAAGAGGACTTGTTGATAAATACAACCTCAACACTATCTGTGCATCTGGAAGTTGCCCAAATATGGGCGAATGCTGGGGCGAAGGCACTGCTACTTTTATGATCCTTGGTAATATTTGCACAAGATCTTGTGGTTTTTGTGGTGTAAAAACTGGACGACCAGAACAAGTAGATTGGGCCGAACCAGAAAAAGTAGCACGTTCCATAAAAATCATGAATATTAAGCATGCTGTTTTAACGAGTGTGGACAGAGATGATCTTAAAGATATGGGAAGCATCATGTGGGCAGAAACCGTGAAAGCCGTGCGACGCATGAATCCAGAAACTACATTAGAGACCCTTATACCAGATTTTCAAGGCATTGAGGCGCATATAGACCGAATAATCGAAGTAGCACCAGAAGTTGTTTCACACAACATAGAAACCGTAAGACGATTAACCAGAGAGGTAAGAATACAGGCTAAATACGACAGAAGCATGCATGTTCTAAAGTATTTAAAAGAGCAAGGCCAAAGACGTACTAAATCTGGAATAATGTTAGGACTTGGAGAAACCAGAGAGGAAGTTATCGAAACCTTACATGATCTAAGAGCCAATGATGTGGACGTTGTAACCATTGGACAATATTTGCAGCCAAGTAAAAGACATCTTCCTGTAAAGGAATTTATTAATCCATCTCAGTTTGATGAATACAAGGCCATAGGTTTAGACTTAGGATTTAGACATGTAGAAAGTAGTGCCCTAGTTCGGTCTTCTTACAAGGCTCAAAAACATATCAATTAAATGATCAATGTTGCAATAAATGGGTTTGGTCGCATTGGTCGGCGTGTCTTACGCTTGTCCTTAGAAGATCCTAATATCAATATTGTAGCGATTAATGATCTTGCCAACAGCAAAACTTTAAGTCACCTTCTAAAATACGACAGTATTCATGGTGTATTGCGAAAGGAAATTGGTTATGACGCATCTCATATCATCATTGAAGATCGTAAAATTCCATTATTTAACGAATCTCACCCATCTACTATAAATTGGAAATCAATACACCCAGATATTGTTATTGAGGCCACAGGAAAATTTAAAAGCTATTCAGATTTAGAATGTCACATAAAAAATGGCGCAAAACGTGTTATTTTATCGGTGCCTTCAGATGACGAAAATATTAAAACTATTGTAATGGGCGTTAATGAAGATGCCTTGGATGGTTCAGAATTGATCGTGTCCAACGCATCATGCACCACAAACAATGCTGCACCAATGCTAGCACTCATGCATCAGCATTTTGGAGTGGCACAAGCCTATATCACCACAGTGCATTCTTATACTACAGATCAAAGTCTACATGATCAGCCACATCGCGATCTGCGTAGAGCTAGAGCAGCTGGTCAATCTATTGTGCCAACCACTACAGGTGCTGCAAAAGCCCTCACCAAAATTTTTCCAGATCTGTCTGAGGTTATAGGTGGTTGTGGCATCAGAGTACCCATTGCAAACGGCTCATTGACCGATATTACCATTAACGTATTAAAGCCTTGCACTATAGATGCGGTTAACAACGTATTCAAAAACGCATCTCAAAACGAATTAAAAGGCATTTTAGAATACACCGAAGATCCTATTGTATCCATTGATATCGTAGGAAATAGCCATTCGTGCATCTTTGATTCTCAAATGACATCAGTCATCGGAAACATGGTAAAAATCATTGGTTGGTACGATAATGAAACTGGTTATAGCAGTAGGATTTTAGAATTAATTTACAATTTATCGAAGAAATCGTTACTTTTATCGAATAAATAATTATATTTGTTTTCGATATAAACAACGAAATGTCCCAAGTCAAATATTACATATTCGTTTTATTGGCACTAACAATACTATCTGTTCACGCTCAATCTGAGGGGACAGAAGACGTTGATTTGCTGCAACTTAGACTCGAAAATTTTGTAGACCAGGCAAGATTAGAAAGCGATCGTGGTGATTATTATAAGTCGCAAGCCAACCTAAATAATGCCCTTGAGATTGCCAAACGTATAGGCGATAAAAAATATCAAGGTGTAATCCACACTAAGATTGCCAAGGTACAATCGCTTGTTGATGAGCCCGAAGATGCTATAATGTCTCTTACCCAGGCATCATTAATACAACAAGAAATAGAAGATTATGCCAACTTGGCCATCACTTACAATCTGCGTGGTGTTATTCACAGTAATAAAAATGATTATCAAACGGCACTTGACTACTTTAAATCGGCTAAAACCAAGTTTGAAGAAGAAAAATTAGAAGAGTACATAGCAGATGTCACTTTAAATGAAGCCAAGGTATATCTTAAATTAAAAAATTATGATGAGGCTAAGGATCACCTAGAACAAACCATAATTCTTAGTAAAAAGTACAATCAAAATAGAATTCTGAGTAATGCATTAATTCAAAACGCTAAGGTTTACAGCGCTCAAAATAATGCGAGCATGGCACTAAAACAAGCCAAGGAAGGATTAAACATAGCATTAGCCAATAATCACTTAGAGAATATCAACGATGGTTACTTAACGCTTAGTGATATTTACGAAAAGAATGAAGATTATAAAAACTCATTTGCCTACATAAAAAAGCATATTGAGTTATCTGATTCTTTATTGCATATAAAACGCGAGAATTTAGCACAAGAGAAAAGTGCTCAATTTATCAATGAATATAAGGACGCAGAAAACGCACAATTAAAACGACAGATTGACGAAGTCAGTGCGGAGAGTAATCTTACGCGTATTACAACTATTTTAAGTATTGCGTTAATCACCATTTTATCATTATTAACGCTCTCCTTATATAAAAACAACAACATTAGGCTCAGAACCAACAACATGCTTCAAAAGAAGAATGAAGAGCTTATAGTGGCTAAGGAGAAAGCTGAACTAGCTTCAAAGACCAAGGCCAATTTCTTATCTACGGTAACACATGAGCTAAGAACGCCGTTATATGCGGTTACTGGTTTAACAAAGATGTTGCTAGAAGAAGATCCTAAAGAGCACCAGGTACAGCATTTAAAATCCTTAAAATTTTCAGGTGACTATTTGCTAACCTTTATTAATGATATTCTTCAAATCAATAAGATTGAAGCCAATAAAGTGGAAATAGATCCAGAGTTTTTCAACCTAAAAAACAAGATTGAAAACATTATTGCAGCATTATCTAATTCTGCCAAAGACAATAATACAGCCATTCATTATAAGTTTGAAAAGGGTTTACCAGAAACCTTTGTAGGTGATCAGTTAAAAATATCACAGGTATTGATTAACCTTTTAGGTAACGCCATAAAATTCACTAAAAATGGCGACATATGGGTGAAGGTGAGTAAGATTGGCAGTAAAAAGGACGTGTATTCTTTAAAATTTGAAATAGAAGATAATGGTATCGGAATCTCACAAGAAAAACAAGACAGTATGTTCGATAGTTTTTCTCAGGGCTCTGTACAAATCAATAGAAAATATGGTGGCACAGGACTTGGACTGTCCATTGTTAAAGGACTAATAGATATCCTTAAAGGTAAGATCTATTTGAAAAGTGAACTTGGTAAAGGGTCAACATTTACGTTTGAAATTCCTTTACAATATTCTGAAGAAAAAGAAATCCCAAAAATTAATCCACAAGCTAAAAACATTCAAGATTTGGACTTAAGTAACATGAAAATCCTCGTGGTTGAAGACAACAAAATCAACCAAATGATCACAAAAAAGATTCTCAATAAGATGAATCTACATTGTGATGTTGTAGATAACGGTGAAGATGCCGTAGAAAGTGTTAAAAACACAACGTATAATGTAGTCCTTATGGACATACACATGCCTGGCATTAGTGGTTTAGAGGCTACTAAGCGAATAAGAGTGTTTGACAAGGAACTTACCATCTTTGCTTTAACAGCAGTAACCCTTGAAGATAAGATGCACGAATTTGATGAAGCCGGCTTTGACGACATTATCTCAAAACCTTTTAAACAAGAAGACTTTGAGAAGAAACTTTATGAAGCATTGTCTGGTGAAAAAGAAATAAGCGCCTAGTCTACTTGCAATACTCAAGCACCTTAGTTTTAAAATTTTCAGATTGATCTATGCTGACTGAAATCGGCAAATAATACAACCGAGCTTCTAAGACCTCAAAATCTTTTAATCTTACATAATCTTTTTCTGTAGTCAACAGTTTTCCCTTTGTACTTAATAGTTGAATGTCCTTCATAGTAAAGTGATGATGATCACCATATACTAAATGCTCAAAGGTCAGTCCCAATCCTTTTAGGTACTGCACCAAGGGCACAGGATTTGCTATGCCTGTAACCAAAGTAAAATCACTGAGTACTTTAAGGTTTATTGTTTCATTAAAACCAATAGCTCTTTCATCATAATTTATAAAACTATAAAACACCGATTGGTGAGGCTTAGGCGCAATATTAGCTATTATAGATTGCTTTTCTGTTTCGGTAATATTAGGTGGACATTTAGTAACAATAATTAGATCTGCTCGTTTCGCACCTGCTCTCGGCTCTCTTAAATTACCGGTTGGCAACACCATATCATTGTAATACATGTCGTAATACGGTGTTAATAAGATATTCAGTTTTGCCGATACTTTACGATGTTGAAAGGCATCATCTAAAAGAATTATATCTATTGATGGATTGTGTTCTAACAAACCTTCAATACCTTCCTGACGATTGCCATCAACCGCAACAGTAATACCCTCAAACTTTTTAAAAATTTGGTATGGCTCATCACCTATATCTTGTGGCGTAGAATTTTCATTGGCTAATACAAATCCAGTCGTTAAGCGCTTGTAACCACGGCTAAGCACTGCAATGGTATAGTGCTCTTGCAGTGTAGCAATCAAATACTCAATCATGGGTGATTTGCCAGAGCCACCTGTACTGAGATTGCCAACACAAATCACTGGCACATCATAGTGCTTTGAAGATTTTAAACCTTTATCGTATAAATAGTTACGCAACCAAGTGACAGAATAATAAACTGGAACCAGAGGAAATAATATTTTGCGTAACAACTTCACCTGAACGAAAGTATAATATTTTATCTTTGAAACAAACAATATTCTATGCAGGTTAAAGACATAATGGGTTATTTACAAGAGTTAGCACCACTCTCTTATGCGGAAGATTTTGATAATGTAGGCCTTTTGGTGGGCGATAAGGAGAGGTCAGTTTCTGGCATTTTGGTTACCTTAGACACCCTTGATGAGGTGGTGAACGAAGCCATTGACAATTCGTGTAACGTTATTGTGAGTTTCCATCCAATCATATTTAAAGGACTTATATCCTTAACAGGCTCTACCTATGTTGAACGCGCTGTGATCAAAGCCATTAAATATAATATTGCCATTATTGCTATACATACGGCATTAGACAATGCCTTTAATGGTGTAAATGCTATTATTTGTGAAAAATTAGGACTAACAAATAGGCAAATTCTTATACCACAACCTAAAACGATAAAAAAGCTCGTCACCTATGTTCCTAAAAAAGATGCCGAAAAACTTAAAATGGCCTTGTTTAAAGCTGGTGCAGGCAATATAGGCAATTACGATCATTGCAGTTTTAGTACGGATGGATTAGGAACTTATAGAGGTAATGACGATTCTAATCCTACAGTTGGCAACAAAGGCGAATTACAGACCGAAGCAGAAACGGCAATTTCAGTGACGTTTGGTAAACATCAAGAAACCGCTGTACTTAATGCACTAAAGCAAAACCATCCGTATGAAGAGATAGCCTATGAAGTTACCACACTAGACAATAACAATCAGCACATTGGCATGGGTATGGTAGGTGAACTCCCTAAATCTATAACGCCTACTAATTTTTTAAAGTCTGTAAAACAGACTATGGGTGTACCATGTATTAAACACAGTTCATTCGGTGACACAAAAACAATCACCAAGGTAGCTGTTTTAGGCGGCTCAGGCAGTTTTGCTATACAGGCTGCAAAACGATCTGGTGCTGATATTTTTATAACATCAGATTTAAAATACCACGATTACTTTCAAGCCGAAAACGAGATTATTTTGGCTGATATTGGCCACTACGAAAGTGAGCAGTTCACAAAAACCTTTTTAGTAGACTATCTCTCAAAAAAAATTACTAATTTTGCAATCATTTTATCAAAGACTAATACAAATCCGGTAAAGTATTTATAATTATGGCAAAAAAGACAGAAGCTACTGTTGAAGAACGCTTAAGAGCCTTATATGATCTTCAATTAATCGATTCAAGAGTAGATGAGATAAGAAATGTCAGAGGTGAACTTCCACTAGAAGTGAGAGATCTTGAAGATGATGTGGAGGGATTAAATACAAGATTAGAAAAACTAAACGATAATTTGGCCATCTTAGATGACGAGATTAAGTCTAAGAAGAATCTTATTGAAGAGGCTAAAGCATTGATCAAGAAATACAGTGAACAACAAAAGAATGTTAGAAATAACAGAGAGTACAATTCACTGACCAAAGAAATTGAATATCAAGAATTAGAGATTCAATTAGCTGAAAAACACATCAAAGAATTTAAAGTTCAGATCGATCAGAAGAAAGAGGTTATTTCTGAAACCAAAGACCGTCTTAAAGAGCGTCAAACACACCTCAAGCACAAAAAAGGTGAGCTTAATGAGATCTTAAAAGAGACTGAAAAAGAAGAAAAGGCACTCTTAGAAAAATCTGAAGAGTACCAAAAAAAGATCGACCAACGCTTAGTGAGTGCCTATAATCGCATTAGAAATAATGTGAAGAACGGTCTAGCTGTAGTGGCTATAGAGCGTGGTGCATCAGGTGGTTCTTTCTTTACTATTCCACCACAGGTGCAGGTAGAGATCGCTTCAAGAAAAAAGGTCATTACTGACGAACATAGTGGTCGTATTCTAGTCGACGCAGAACTCGCTGAAGAAGAAAAAGCCAAAATGAATAAACTCTTTGCAAAATTGCAATAGATAATATTC
>JABDIQ010000115.1 GCA_013003655.1 Winogradskyella sp.
TTAGAAGGTGAGTTTTCATCAGTTTACGATAACCGTATTTTACCATTTGACATTGATGATTACAAAGACAAAAGTGCTACTACCAAAATGGTGGTGATCTCAGATGGTGATGTCGTAAAAAATGAGATCTTAAAGAATCAACCTCAGCCTTTAGGCTTCGATAGGTTTACAGGACGACAGTTTGGTAACAAAGAGTTTTTACTCAATGTGGTGAACTATCTGTTGGACGATTCCGGACTTATAAACATAAGAGCCAAGGAATTGCAAATAGCTTATTTAGATGCCGAAAAAGTTGATGATGAAAAATTAAAATGGCAGTTGATCAATATCGCTATACCACTGGTTTTACTCTTTGCTTTTGGCTATTTGTTCAACTATTTTAGAAAGAAAAAATACAGCTAGATATTGTTAATAAGTTTGTTTTAGAAAACACGAGTATTAAGATATCTTTGTAGGAACTTTAAAAAACCATCGTTTAAGATTTTTTATATGAAATTTATAGTTTCAAGCACACAACTTTTAAAACAATTACAGGTATTAGGAGGCGTTATAAACTCCAGCAATACCCTTCCAATTCTAGATAATTTTTTATTTGAGCTCAATAAGACTCAACTCACTGTTTCAGCTAGTGATTTGGAGACCACCATGTCTTCAACCATTGAAGTAGACAGTGAATTTGAAGGAAGCGTTGCCTTACCTGCTCGTTTATTGCTAGATACTTTAAAAACATTTCCGGAGCAACCGCTAACTTTTGTGGTTGAGGATAATAATACTGTAGAAATTAGCTCTAACCATGGTAAGTATGCCTTAGCGTATGCTGATGGTGCTGAATTTCCAAATACGGTTGAGGTTGAAGACCCTAATAAAACTGTTGTTATGGGAGATATTTTGGCCTCTGCTATTAGCAAAACTATTTTTGCTGCAGGTAACGATGATCTTAGACCAGTGATGAGTGGTGTATTCTTTCAGTTTTCACAGGACAACTTAACGTTTGTGGCTACTGATGCTCATAAATTGGTGAAGTATACAAGAAGCGATGTTAAGGCCAGTGAATCTGCTGATTTTATTATGCCAAAGAAGCCTTTAAATCTTTTAAAAGGGATTCTTGCAGGTAGTGAAGACGATGTACTGATAGAATACAACGAATCAAACGCAAAATTTTCGTTTCATAACACCCAATTGGTATGCCGACTAATCGACGGAAAATATCCAAACTATGAAGCGGTGATTCCTAAAGAAAACCCTAACAAATTAGTAATAGACCGTACACAGTTTTTAAACTCTGTGAGACGTGTTAGTATATTTTCGAATAAAACAACACACCAGATACGACTAAAAGTAGCAGGTGCTGAATTAAATATCTCTGCAGAGGATGTAGATTATTCTAATAAGGCTGAAGAACGTCTTAATTGCGATTACCAGGGCGACGATATGCAGATAGGATTCAATTCTCGATTTTTAACAGAAATGATTAACAATCTTAACTCTGACAATGTTCAACTAGAAATGAGTTTACCTAACAGAGCTGGGATTTTAACGCCTATAGATGGCTTAGATGAAGGTGAGCAAATTACAATGCTAGTAATGCCAGTAATGCTCAATACCTAAGATCTTATCCCTAACGATTAATAGCAACAAAAACGCTCACTATTTCTAGTGAGCGTTTTTTTATCTCTTAAAAAACATATAACTAACTAACAAAATTAAGAGATAGTGGATAATTTGGTAATTCTCCATTACTGGCTTTTATTCCGTTAATTATTGGGAATATCACAGAGACAATCCCAATGAGAATAAGCAATAGTATTCCTAATCCGAACAAAAAGATTAATGGAATACAGAACAGGCAATAAATAAGAATGCTCAATTGAAAATTGAGTATAGCCTTACCATGCTCATCCATGCCTTCTACTTTATCTTTTTGGGTGACCCAAATAATAAGCGGTACAAGTAAGCTTCCAAAGCCCGTTAATAAAAAGATAAGTTGACTAAAGTGTGTAATCACTATCAACTGTTTGTCTTCCCTTAAAAGGGTGTGATAATTTGATTCCATTTTGATTGATATTTATACCTATATGACGCAAACTCGTCAAAAATGTTACACGGTGTCATCGTTTCCTTTGTCTTGCTTTCCGCTTGTCATAAAATTGACCAATACACCTATTAAAATTAAGCACACAAGTGCAAAGATTGAAATCATGACAACACCATTATTCCAACTATATAAAAATGAAGTCCATTGAAATATCATAAGCAACTAATTATTAATTATAACACAAATTTAAAGACTACCACTACAACGTAATATGATATTTGTCATTAAAAAAAGTGATCAATTAATGACCACTTTTTCACTATCAATCCTCACAAACATCAATCATGAAAACTATAATTAACTAATTAAAACTTACGAGCACCTTTACCCCTTTTATCATTAAAATGAGCATTAAACCATTCTGGTTTTTCTAACTCATAATCGTACATATAATCTGCTATTTGAACTATAGTATCTTCTGGAAATGGCTGTTTTGGCATAACACCAAATCGCCTTACAGCACCAAACATTTTAGCATTTTGTTCATTTGGGTCATTGATCCAAGATTTAATATCATTAATAAATTCTTCTTTTGTGGTTGAAGTGGTTTTATAGTGGCGTTTTATGGCTTCCATTGGTGGGCCAAGTCTTTCGTCATGGCTTGCCGTTGGACTATGACACGCATAACAATACGTTTTCATAAGTTCTTTACCAGGATGGTCGGTTTCAAAATCTTTGGCAGCAATTAGTGTGGTATTAGTAGTAGATTCATGACATGACACTATAAAGAGTAAAAGAATTAAGGCATATCTCATTGTAATGAATTTTTAATAAAATTAGTCTCTAGATCCGTATTGGGTTGTAACTAATGTTACATTAAAACCACCTTCAAATCAAATAATTATAAAAGCAAATCCGATTTATGATTTATTTATAGTAGATTAGAACCTCACTTAGAATTAGTCATAATTAATACATCCAAAATAGTACGGTTTTGTGCGCTTAGCCTCATTTATGTGGTGCAAATGACGCACGCTCAAGATAAGGAGCTTAAACCTGTTTCTTTAGATTTCAATTCGTTCTACGGCACCATTTTAGAGCACA
>JABDIQ010000118.1 GCA_013003655.1 Winogradskyella sp.
AAAGGATTATCAGACTCAATGTTAGAGAAAAACTGAAGGTTATTCTCAAGTTGATTGATTTCAGATTTTAATTCACCTATTTTTTTACGTATAAAATTTTGTTCGTTATCTAATAAGCGTGTATCACTTTTATCTGATAAATTTTCTAGCTTATTCTCAAATTTGATCATTTCAACTTTAGACTTGTCAATTTTAAGTTTATTAAAGGCACCATCTAGAGCTTTATTAAACTTACCTTCTATGAATCTCTTATTAGATGGCACATTGCCTATTGAGCGCCACTCTTCAATCTTAGTGTTAAGCAATTTAAGATCTGCCTTTTTATCTTTTGAAGTCTCAAAATTCTTGATGTCCTCCAAAAGTTTTTGCTTTTTGTCAAAGGCATCAAACAGCTCTTGATTTTCTGCTTTTCGTTCAGCATGAAGTCTATCAAAATAGTGATTACAAGCGGCTTTAAATTGTTTCCATATTTTATCACTATCTCGCCTTGGGACATGACCAATTTTTTTCCAGTCACTTTGTATTTTTTTCATTAAAGGTGTAACTGTATCAAAATCTTCGCTGTCTTTATTGTCTTCTGCTATTTTTATAAGCTCAGTCTTTTTCTGTAAGTTGAGATATTGTTCTTTCTTAAGATTTTTGTAAAAATTATTTTTCTTTCTGTTGAAACTCCTTACGGCTTCCTTAAACTTTGTCCATGTAGCTTCATTATCTTTTTGAGGTACTTTACCTGCGTTGAAAAATTCCTCTCTAAGCGCTTCAATGGTTTTTATTTTCTTCTGCCATGAACTGTGTGAACCATTACTTTCTTCGGTAACACGTATTATATTTTGTATAATCTCTTCTTTTTTAACTAGGTTTTTTTCGTAAGCCTTATCTAGATCAGCATAATAAGCTTGTCGTTTATCGTGTATAATTTTGGTAGCTTCACTAAAACGCTCCCATATTTCCTCTCTATGCTCTTTAGCTACTGGACCAAGTTCTTCCTTCCATAGCTTGTGTAACACTTGCAGTTCTCTAAATGACCTATTAACATTGTCATCTTGAGCTAGCGCTTCGGCTTGTTCTATTATCTTAATTTTTTGCTCTAGATTGTGTTTAAAATCGAGATCCCTTAAATCTCGATTGAGATGTAAAAAGTCATAAAAGCGTTCTACGTGATGATGATAAGTATTCCAAGCGTTGTTGTATTTGTCTCTTGGAATTGGACCTGCATTACGCCATCTTTCTTGCAATTCCTTAAAATATTTATAGGTAGTGCTTATATTTTCTTCAATATTAATGAGCCCTTTAATCTCTTCAATAATATCTAATCTATTTTTAAGATTTTCTTTTAAGGATTGCTCTCGCTCATTGTAATAAGCACTTATTTTAGATTTATAGTCTTTATATAAACTGCTAAATAGTTTTTTGGTGTCGTTGGAATAATAAAAATCTATTTCATTGCCTCCTTCGTTTATAAATTCGTCCTTCTTTTCTTCTAGTAATGCATTATACTTGGAGTAGAACTCTGATTTTATCTCATTAACTTGCTTAGATATCGTTTGGATTTTTTGACGCTTAAGTAAACCATCTAGCTCACTAACCAACTGTTCCATGGTCATTGCGTGGTAATCTTTGTCTTCTAGCGTATGTCTCTCTACATTGGTTTCATCCTCTGCATCTTCAGCATTTGAGGCTTCAATCTCATCTACATGCTTTTTGTCTTGAGATTTTGTGTTACTAACATTTTCTTCGACCTCCTCATCGGTTGAACTTATTGTTTGAGGAGTTTCATCTGTGTTAACTACATCAGCCTCAGAGGACGTTACGTCTTCTACAGTTTCAGATTTAGTTGTCTTAGTAGTAGTTTCTACGACTACTTCATTTTGTCCATCTACCTTAGGTAGGTTATCGTGCTCAGACATGCGTCTTAGTATTTATTGTCTTGTTAAAGATACTAACTACGACTTGAATAACAAAGGGTATTAACGAGACCTATTTTAATCGTTCTGCCAGATTTTCCAGGATTTTTCAGCTTGGTGAATAAGCATCTGTCGTCCATTGATGGTTTTAGCGCCTTTTTTTTGACCATAGTAAAGGAACTTCGTGGTTTCTGGATTGTACACTAGATCATATAACAAGTGGTCTTTTTCAATTGCGTCGTAAGGTATGTTTGGGCATTCATCAATATTAGGATAGGTCCCTAGAGGCGTGCAATTAACTAGTATTTTATGATGATGTATAATTTCTTTGGTAAGTTGAGAATAGGTGTAAGTGGCCTTTTGATTAACCAGCCTACTTACAAAATTATAGCGTATTCCTAAGTTTTTAAAAACATGGGCAATGGCTTTTGAAGCACCACCTGTACCAAAAATCAATGCATTATTGTGATGCTTTTCAAGCAATGGGAGTAACGATTTTTTAAAGCCATAATAATCGGTGTTATAGCCGATGAGCTTGTTTTTCATGGTGATTTTTATGGTATTAACTGCACCTATTTTAGCGGCGCGCTTGTTAATTTTATCGAGTTTAGAAATAACTGCTTCTTTATAAGGTATAGTAACATTAAGCCCTTTTAAGTTCTTGGCTTTTTTTATAATACCGTCGAAATCTGATATATGTTCTATATCAAAATTAACATAAGTGCAATCAAGATTTTCATTCTCAAATTTTTCTTCAAAATATGCTCTTGAAAACGAATACGAGATATCCTTACCGACTAAACCGTAGTTATGTTTTAATTCGTCTTGTTTTTTGTCCATACCATTCTAATCCTAATACTACCAAAATTCCCATTATAATATATAACACCGCTAAAGCAGTCTCTGTATTTAATTCTGGCATATACCTTTCGTAGTTCTCTATAATGCGTTGTCCTAAAGAATCTAAAATATAATTACCATCCTTGGTTGTTTTGTAAATTGTTTGTTTCCAAGGCCATACTACGCCTAAGGAACCAATAATAAATCCTATTATTGTTGCAATCGTCTTACTTTTATGTCTTTTTAAAATATAGCTTAGGATATGCGAAAAAGTCACCAATCCAGTGATTGAACCTAAAGTAAAAACCGCCAAAACTTTTAGCATTCTTATGCGTAATGGATCGTTTATAAAACTAAAATCACCACCAAGTATATTATAAATGGTATCATAAAGCGCATTTACAGAATCTACGAGTAACAAAACGTAATTGCCAAGAAGAATTAGAATAAACGAGCCAGAAAAGCCTGGAAGCGTCATGCCACTAACGCTTACAATACCACAGAAGAAAACAAACAATAAATTATCATTTTCTGTTGCAGGATCTAAAAAGCTAATGCTAACACCAACCAATATACCTATAAGTAGGGTTATTAGAGTTGAGCGATTCCAATCATCAAACTCTTTGTTTATGTAATATATTGATCCTAAGATCATTCCAAAAAACAAACTCCAAACATAGAGTTCGTAATTTTCAATAAAATAATCTAGAACTTTAGATACACTAAAATAACTTACTACCATTCCAAAGAACAGGAGACTCAAAAACTTACCGTTGATGTAATTATAAAAACTTTTATATCTGCCATTAATAAGAAGTAAAAAGGCTTTCCTGTTTACTTTTTGTAGTGAGTAAATAAATTCTTCATAGAATCCAGCTACAAATGCAACTACACCACCAGATACTCCTGGTACCTTATTGGCTGCACCCATAGCTAACCCTTTAATGACAAGGAATATACGGTCTTTTAATGTGCGCGTACTTTGCATTATTATACTACTTTTTTCCGGCCAAGACGCTCCAGAATCAAAATTGTAATAAAGCCTATTACCATAATAATTATAGCAGAAGTTAGTTGATGATCTCCTTCATAATACGTCGGTAAAATGCTTTGTTCTGCCAGAGACACTTTTTCATCATGAGAGTTAATACGCCATTTTAATACGCGTTTCCAAGGCCATATTTTGTTTAAAGATCCAATCATAAAACCAGTAAGAATAGCCAGTGTTAGATCTTTTTTATGCTTGAACATCCAATTTAAAATTTTTGAAAACACTTTAATACCAACCACAGCACCTATTGCCAGAAGGGCAAAATTGATAAAGGCATCTTTAAATAAATTGAAATTGCCCGTTGTAACGCCTTCAACTAAATTATTTATAGTATCTATAGCGGTTTGGTAGGCGCCTAAGATGAGTAAGATAAAAGCGCCAGAAACACCAGGTAAAATCATTGCAATGATGGCTATAAAGCCACAAAATAACAGATAGATTGAGCTGTCTGGAGATGCAAATGGCTCAGCCAGTGTAACGTAATAGGAAAGTATGGATGTAAAAATTATTGCAACAATTACTGTAAATCTCCATTTGGAAATCTGATTTGCAATGTAAATAATACTGGCAAGTACAAGTCCAAAGAAAAACGACCACAATAGAATTGGTTCGTTAATAAGTAGCCATTTTATAAGTTTAGCTAATGAAATAATACTAATGGCAATACCCAAAAATAATGCGGCTAAAAACGACCCATTAATTGAAGCCCATGCCATGCGAAATCCATTAGATTTCCATGTTTTAAAAAAGTTTAAATTGATTTTATCAATACTTTCTATAAGCTCCTCGTATATGCCAGAAATAAAAGCAATGGTACCTCCTGAAACACCTGGTACAACATCTGCTGCACCCATTGCCATACCTTTTAAACTAACTATGACATAATCCAAAAGTCTTCGCTGCATACCCATGTAAGATTAGAGACGTAAAGGTATGTATTTTTAGTTGGAAGTTTTTTTAGGATCGTGAATAATATTCTTTACCAATGGCTTCTCTGCTATATTTGGAAATAGCTCTGTAATAATAAATTCGTATTGAGGATCTAGCTTAACCGCATTTTTTAGATGGAAACGACCTTTACTAGATTCTTGCATACTCACAAAAAGTCCGCCCAATCTATATTCAATCTCTGCGCAATCTGGATAAAATTCTGCGGCTTGTTGTAAATTAAAGATAGAAGCTTCGTATTCTCCTAATTCTATAAGAATATCGGCTCTACATAACCAAGTATCTAATTCGTAATTTCCAAGTTCTAGAGTGCGCTTATATCCTCGTTCAGCTTCTTCCAAAAAGTTGAGTTTTTGATTGATACGCGCGTACAATTTCCAGTACAGCACATTGTCTTGATCTATATTAATCGCTCTATTAATAAAATATAAGGCCCTTTGATAATTTTTCTTTTTGATGTAAAATTTGGTGATGGCAATCCATCCTTTATCTAACAGTGGATCTTCCTCTACAGTTTTGTCGAAAAACTGAACGGCAACATCATGCATTCCTAGTTTTTCATAACAATAGCCAATTCTCAATAAGGCAAAAGACGTTGGATCGTCAAGAGCCAGAGTAATTTTGTATTGCTCTATGGCTTCTTCATATAGTCGTTGTTTTTCTAATACTTTACCTTTTTCTAGATAAGCACCTACAAACGTATCGTCAGATATTATGGCAAAATCAAAAGCAGCTAATGCTTTTTTTAATTCTTTTTTTGAAAAGTATTGTTTACCTAATTGGTGCCATGCTACTTCGCAATACGGATTAGAATCTAAAAACGAATTTAAAAACTCTATAGCTTCATCATTCATGTTTAAAAAATCATAGCAATACACCACATTGTTTAGTGCAGAGTAATCGCTTTTGTCAGAATCCAGACATTTTTTAAAATATAAAACCGCATTTTCAAATTGATCTAAATAGAGGTGCTCCATACCTATAAGTGCATAAAGATCAGCATCATCTACAATAGTGTCAGATAAATCTAAAGCAAGCAATAAGGTGTCAATTGCTTGTTGGTGTTTGTCTTGCTTAGAGAGGACATTTGCTTTCTGAATAAATATTTCCTCATTAGTGGGTTCCATTTCATGAAGCGTATCTAAAATATCATCTGCTTCGGCAAATTTGTTCTCAATGACTAAAATTTCAACTTTAAATAACTTGAGATTAATAGATGCAGGATGCTGTTCAAGACCAAGTTTAATGGCCTTTTTTGCTAGTGCAATTTTTCCGTTTTCTAGGTAATGATGAATGATGTTCTCAAATTCATTTGAATCAAAAAACAAAATATCATTTGTTTTTAGCATGGATTCAAATCGGGTAAGTGAAAGATGTTCGTTTTCTTCGGGGTTAAATAGCATAAACG
>JABDIQ010000146.1 GCA_013003655.1 Winogradskyella sp.
ACCAATTGATTTCTTGGTATAACCACATCAATATTTTTCAGGTTATGCAATTTTGCACCCTTGATAATGATATTTTCTTTAGGATTTACGGTTGTAATCGAGTTACTCATAGCAATTTACAGGTAAAATAGGTACAAAGATACTACAACTATACAACTCATAGAAGCCCCTTTTTACACATTAAAATGTTAAAATTTGTTCCTTTATTTTGTTTTTTAGGAATGATTGTTGTTATATTTGAGCCATAAACCATTAATAATCATCTGCGTATAGCATAAAATTACTTTATAAACATTTTAAACCCCAAGCTAAGTAACCGTTACTTGGCACTATAAAGTAATTATTATGAAACAGACACTTATCGATGACGCAGTTTTGGTACACGACTACATTAATGGTGATGAAAACTCACTTGCAATTTTAATTAAAAGGCACAAACAGAAGATATATAGTTTTATATACTCCAAAGTTTATGATAGAGATATTACAGAAGATATCTTTCAAGACACTTTTATTAAAGTTATTAAAACTTTAAAATTAGGAAAGTACAACGAGGAGGGTAAATTTTTACCTTGGGTTATGCGCATAGCACACAACCTTGTTATTGATCATTTTAGAAAGAACAACAGAATGCCAAAATTTGATAATTCTGGTGATTTCAGTATTTTTTCTGTTTTAAGTGATTCGTCATTAAATGCAGAAAAAAGTATTATAAAATCTCAAGTAGAAAATGATGTAAGACGCATTATTGAAGAACTTCCAGAAGATCAGAAAGAAGTTTTAATGATGAGAATGTATAAAGACATGAGCTTTAAAGAAATATCAGAGCGTACAGGTGTTAGCATCAATACAGCACTAGGTAGAATGCGTTATGCACTCATTAATTTGCGTAAAGTGATTGAAAAGAACAATATTATATTAACAAACTAATACAATATTACAACCAAGTTGCCGTTTTTTTAGAAGTACTAACCCAAAACAACAAAAATGGCAAAACTTTACTCAGAATGCACCCCAAAAAAAAGTAACCTAAATCCAAAAGAAGAGACAATCAATTTTCTTTTGAATTATTCTAAGGCTTTAAGTGTTATAAATTGTAATAAAATGAAGTTTGAAGCGCTTCTAAATTAATTGAAAAAATCCTGGTCGTTGATCAGGATTTTTTTCTTGTCTTCTTATAATAATCTTTAATTACAGATTTGCGTCCTATCGTTTTGGTTATGATATCTTTTTCAAGATCCCAACCTCTAGCAGGTGAGTATTCGCGTCCGTACCAAATAATTTGTAAATGAAGCCTATTCCACAAAGCTTTAGGGAATAGCCGCTTAGCGTCTTTTTCGGTTTGCACCACATTTTTGCCGTTAGATAAATTCCAACGATACATCAATCTATGTATGTGGGTATCTACAGGAAAGGCAGGAATACCAAAGGCCTGAGACAACACAACTGCTGCAGTTTTATGACCAACTGCAGGAAGAGCCTCAAGATCTTCGTAAGTTTTAGGAACTTTACCATCATGTTTGTCAATTAAAATATGAGATAGTCCATGAATGCCCTTGCTTTTCATTGGTGATAATCCAACGGGCTTAATGATCTCTCTAATCTCTTCAACACTCAATTTTACCATATCGTATGGATTATCTGCTCGCTTAAATAGAAGAGGTGTTATTTGATTAACGCGTACATCTGTACTTTGTGCTGATAATAAAACAGCGATAAGAAGTGTATAAGGATCTTTATGATCTAGAGGCACTGGAATTTCAGGATAAATATCATTTAACTTATTTATAACAAATTCTACCTTTTTTTGTTTGGTCATAGCCTGTATTTTTGAGAAAACAAAATTAAGCATTATGACACATTTAAAAATAGGAGATAAGGCACCTAACTTTAAAGCCTTAGATCAAGACGGAAATTCTATTAAACTTGAAGATTACAAAGGAAAAAAACTAGTATTGTTTTTTTATCCTAAGGCTAGTACACCTGGTTGCACAGCAGAAGCCTGTAATCTAAGTGACAACTATGACAGATTCGTATCTCAGGGATATGATATTTTAGGCGTAAGTGCAGATTCTCAAAAGCGACAATCTAATTTTAAAGATAAATATGGCTTCCCATATCCATTATTAGCAGACGAAGATAAATCTGTAATTAATGCTTTTGGTGTTTGGGGACCAAAAAAATTTATGGGTAAGGAGTATGATGGTATTCATAGAACCACCTTTATTATTGATGAAAACGGAAAAATAAAAGATATCATAACTAAGGTTAAGACCAAAGAACATACCGCTCAAATCATAAGCTAAAAAAAAACGCCAAACGACGTTTTTTTTATTCTTTATTTATCACTTCTTCGGCTTCATAGCCAAATAATGATTTCTCTTTAATGAGATTAGACACACCTTTTGGCAGCATTTTTTCCCATTCACTATTGCCATCGGAGATCATGTTCAGTACTGTTCTTGAAAATATAGTAAGGATATTCTTTTCGTAATCTGTGATATCTACCACTTTACCATTGTATTTAAAGAACTTATACAGTTCTTTCATACGTGGATGAACCTTCAGGTTTTCGCTATTAATAACACTTCCATCTTGCTCTAGCATAGGATAGAGGTAAACTCTTAAGTCTTTAAAGAATAATTTACCAAAGGCTTCAAGAATACCACCACTTAGATGTCTGTAGTATTTCTCATCAAAAATTTCAATGAGGTTGTTAACACCCATGGATAATCCCATTCTGTTTTTAGAATACTGAGAGAAATATTCGACCAGTTTGTAATATTCTTTAAAATTAGAGATTAATACGGTTTGGCCTAAAGAACATAACAATCTAGCTCTATCCATAAAGTCTTGTTCGTCAATTTCACCTTCTGCACGTAAATTAGACAGGGTAATCTCAAAGATCACTTCTATATTATCTGGATTTACTCTACTTTCTTTTTTAAACATTGCCAGAGAGCGCTGATACATGTCCATATTAACCTTGGTAACTGGTCTAAAACTACCTCTTAAAGCTAAAATGTTTTTCTTGTAAAGAACTCTTGCAGGCAATACATTATTACCATCTGGCGCGAACATTACCGCATCGGTCATGCCGTTCTTTACTAGTTGTAAGCTCATTAATCGGTTGTCTACATTCTCAAACAATGGTCCAGAAAAATTGATGGTATCTATTTCAATCTGGTCTTTATCTAAATGATCGTAGAGGTAGCGTAATAATTTTCTGGGCTCATTATATTTATAATATGCACCATAAATTAAATTGGTTCCAAGTATACCCAACGTTTCTTGTTGTAATCGGGCATCATTTTCTCTAAATCTTATGTGTAAAATAATTTCACTATACGGCTGGTGTGGCTCTATCTGATATTTTATACCTACCCATCCATGGCCTTTAAAACGCTTGGCAAAATCTATAGTTGCTACAGTATTGGCATAGGTAAAGAATATTTTATCTGGATGCTTGATGCGCGTAATTCGATCCTCAATGAGTTCTATTTCGTGCGAAAGCATCTTTTTTAATCGCTCTTCGGTAACGTAACGACCATCTTTTTCATAACCATAGATAGAATCACTAAAATCTTTGTCATAGGCGGACATTGCTTTAGCTATAGTACCAGAAGCACCACCAGCTCTAAAGAACTGTCTTACAGTTTCTTGTCCTGCACCGATTTCGGCAAATGTTCCGTAAATATCTTCGTTTAGGTTAATTCTGAGCGCCTTCTGTTTTAGAGAGGGGATATTATCAAATTCTTTGTCGCCCTTAAGCTTAATTTCCATGTGTAAGAATTGGTTCTTAATGTGCCGTAAAGGTAGTGAATAACTAGATTAAAGAGAAATTTATGTATCATTTTAAACATAAATTTAAGAGAGTTGTACTATTAACTGTTGTGCATACATTACTAAAATTCAATGGATTACATCGGCTTTTATCAAAACTCCATAATAATTACTCCTACAGTAATAGATTAATAATATTTATGATTCTTTTAAATCTAAAATTAGATTTAAATTTGTGGTAAATACTTGATGTTAGGCATATTTATGAAGTAACTGGCTGGGCTACAAAGAAAAGTTGTATTCAGTTTTTAAAAATAAGCACAAAATTTAATTGTATTAATGAAGATAACGTTTTTAGGAACCGGAACCTCTCAAGGCATACCAGTCATTGGCAGTACACATCCTGTATGTTTAAGTGACAATCCTAAAGATAAGAGACTTCGTGTGTCTGTATTAATAGAGTGGGATAATCGTACCTATGTAATAGATTGTGGTCCCGATTTTAGGCAACAAATGCTCAATGCTAACTGTAGAAAAATTGATGGTATTCTTTTTACTCATGAGCATGCAGACCACACCATGGGTTTAGATGATATAAGGCCTTTTTTCTTTAGGCAAGGTGATATTCCTCTATATGCGCACGATAGGGTATTTAGGGCTCTAGAAAAACGCTTTGATTATATTTTTGAAACAGAAAATAAATATCCAGGCGCTCCTGCTGTGACTAAAATAGAAATAAAGAATGAACCTTTTGAGGTAGATAGTAAAATAGTAGTGCCCATTGACGGATTACATTATAAGTTACAGGTTTTTGGTTTTAGATTCAACAAATTTGCTTACTTAACCGATATGAAGACCATTAAGGACGAAGAAATTGACAAGCTTAGTGGACTAGATGTATTAGTTGTAAATGCCTTACGTAACGATCCGCATATTTCTCATTTTAATTTGGAAGAGGCTTTGCAATTTATTGATCGTGTTAATCCTAAGCGCGCCTATTTAACACATATAAGTCATTTAATGGGTTTTCATGACGAAGTACAACAAGAATTACCAGAAAACGTTTATTTAGCGTACGATAACTTACAGATAACTATATAATATGAAGAGTAGACTATTTATGTATCTTTTTGTTTTTTCGGTTTTATTGATCATTTTTCAATATGTAAACTCGAAAAATATTTTTGATAAATACGAGAAAAGTATCGATCAGTTTGAAGAGAAGATCACAATGTACGAAGATTCAATAGTAAAATTGAATGACGAAAATTTTGATCTCATGTACTTTAATATCATCAATAATGACGATGCTTTAGGCTACTTTGAGAAACAAGGGTATAATACAGATCAGCTTATTGCCATTATCAACGATGAGCTTTATAAGTTAAATGTTTACGAAGGTGATGATCACCCATTGGTGCCTTACGCTTCAATGACAGACTCAAAAATTTTGATTAATAAGGTGCGAATACTAAATCATAAATGGATCATAGCAAATTTTACCGACGGTAAATACTGGGGAGAGATATTACTCTCATATTCTTTAAATGACGCTAACGATCTAAACTTTAAGCTAATAGAGCATTTTCTTTATCCTCCTATAACCTATTAGATACGTTGGATTAGCCAGTTTTTAAAGTCGTAAAAATTTTGAGGTGAAACACCATGACCAACAGGATACTCAGAATAGACATGTTTTATATCAAGCTGTTTCAAAAAATTGGGAGATTTCCTAGCCCATTCCACAGGAATTACCTGATCTTGGGTACCATGTGAGCAATAAAACTCTAGGTGATTCAACTGCTGCTTATTAAATTCAGAAGGAATTATATCTTTATTTACGTAACCGCTAAGTGCAATAATATTTTTTACTTTATCAGGATAGGTAAGTGCCACAGCATAACTCAAAATGGTACCTTGACTAAATCCTAATAACGTGACATTACTTTTATCTAGACTATAGGAATCGCAAGCTTCGTCAATGAATTGTGCTATAAGTTTTCTAGAGGCAATGGCTTGTTCATTATCACTCCACTTATTCTGGTCAGCATCAAAGTTTATGGTATACCATGCATTTCCGAAAGGTTGCATTTTTAGAGGTGCACGTAGTGAAATGATAAACAACTCTTCAGGAAGTTCAGAGGCAAATGAAAAAAGATCGTTCTCATCACTACCATATCCATGACACATAATAAGTAGTGGTGCGTTGGTCTTTAAAGTAGAAGGTCTTGAAATATATTGAAGTGGTGAATTCATTACTGACCTATAGTACTAAATATTTTTTGAAAATAATCACCTATTATTGGCGCCTTATGCTCTTTGCCAGTTAATGCCCCAACAATTCCATAAAAAAATAAAACTGCAAAAAAGATCCAGAATGAGGTTGATAACATCCAGCTATCAAATCCGCTAACCACATAACCTAATATAAGATACAGTAACCAAAGGCCAAGAGATTGTCTTACGTGAAAGGAAGTGAACGGATTTCGTTTCTCCTGGTTCATATAAAAAGCAATTAAGGTGCCTATTAAGGTGAGGTAGCTAACAAATGCGTAGGTCTTACCTTCTTTTATAGTGGATTCATTCATGATTAATACTTAACTGATTATTAGAAATAGTGCCGTATACACGCCCTTTTAGGTCGTACTCTTTAAATATACTATTCTTTGATTTTGATAAGATGTGCTGGTCGTTAAAAACATAATTAGGTGTAGGATCGAACAAAGTTAAATTAGCTGTTTCACCTTCTGAGATATTGTACGTTGAAAGCCCGAATATTGATCTACCCTGTGTCAATAGGTTGATGGTCTTTTTTAAAGTAAATGCATTATGAAGTGCTCCGAATGCTGATTCTAGACCGATTGTTCCATTTAAAGCAAAATCAAACTCTACTTTTTTATGCTCAATATCCAAAGGATTATGATCTGATGTAACCATGTCAATGGTACCATCTTGTAACCCTTCTTTAAGAGCCTCACAGTCTGCACTGCGTCTTAGCGGTGGCAATACTTTATATTTGGTATCAAATCCGTCTAGTACGTCATCTGTTAATAATAGGTTATGGATGGCTACGCTGCAACTTACATTTAGTTTTTGCGACTTCGCTTTTCTAATTAAGTCAACAGACTTAGCTGTAGAAATGGTAGGTATATGTAATCTACCTCCTGTATATTCTAAGATAAACAGATCTCTTGCTACTTGCAATTCTTCGGCCATAGCAGGATTCCCTTTTAAGCCTAATTTTGTACTTGTTATATGTTCATTCATTACACCATTTCCACTTATAGAAGATTCTTGAGGAAAGG
>JABDIQ010000166.1 GCA_013003655.1 Winogradskyella sp.
GACATAAAGCCATAGTATTCGTCATGTTCACCTGGTGCTACATATACTTTTTCGGCTTTGCTCGAAGACATAGCGCCAGAATTATTAGAATTGTTGTTATTACCGCAACTTGTAATAAAAATTAGTGCAGCGATACTTAACAAATATTTACCTATTGTATTCATATTTTATTGTTTTAATTAGTTGATTTATTTAGTCTTTTGGTAAGATGACATCTTCGGTGACATGCACCCAACCATTACTTACATTAACAGTTCCTAGTATCTTAACTCCATCTAAAAAGAGGTCGCCATCTGCTTCAGTAACCTCTAGGTATTTTCCAGAAGCCATATAGAGTTTACGACCTTTCTCGGCATTCTTTTTTAGCATGTCAACAGGGTAATTTGCCGGTGCTACATGGTGCGTTAATATAAAAGCAAGTTTACTTTTATTTTCTGGCTCTAAAAGACTGTTTAGAGTGGCTTCATCAATTTTTGCAAAAGCAGCATTGTTTGGTGCAAATACGGTGAGTGGGCCAACATTTACTAAGGCATTTTCTACGCCTGCGGCTTGCACGGCAGCTACTAATGTAGAATGATCTTCTGATTGAATAGCTAATTGCAATGCATTTGGCGTGCTACCTTCATCTTTAATGAATGCTTGTCCTGTTTTTTCAGTTGAAGCTTCATCATTAGTGGTGTCATTTGTTGCGTTGTCAGATGCTTTTGTAGCGTTATTACAAGCTATAAAACATCCAAATAGCACAAACAATAGTATTGATTTAATTAGTGTTTTCATTGGTTATTTGTTTAAAGTTGTTATTGAAATTTAAAGCGTTCTAAAATATTCTAGAACAGCTCTTGCTTCTTCTTCTGTTAGATTTTGATTGGCCATAGGAGAGCCATTAAACTCCATTAATAAATCTTTGGCTAATGGATCTTCTTTAACCATGACTTCTGGATTAAGTATCATATTCATTATCCATTCTGGTGATCTTCGTTCTAAGATGCCTTTAGGAGACGGACCAATAAATTTTTTCTCAGCTTTATGACAAGCCGTACACATTTTTTCATAGACCTCTTTGCCATGTAAAGCCATTGGTTGGTCTATCTCAGCAGCTAAGGTTAACGAAGTAATTGGCCCAACACCTTTGTTATCTAAAGCAATTCGTGTTGAAGCGGGTGTCTTCTTTTCTACTTTTGCAGGCGCTTTTTTACCATATGAAACGTCTTGTTTTTTATCTCCACCGCAACTAAAGAGTAGTATGGAAAATAAGAGTGCAAATAATTTAATTGATGTTTTCATTGTTGATTCATTTATTTACACAAATGTAGAATTGAGATTTTCAAAAAAATATGACTTAAATCATATTTAAGACAAAAACATCTTTTTTATCTTTATGGCATAATTTGTTATCATGTTTTCAAATTCAGCCAAGTATGCTATTAAAGCTGTTTTATATTTAGCAGTAAATTCATCCGAAGAACATAAAATAATGATTAAGGATCTCGCAAAGCCAATCAATGTGCCTCGACATTATTTGGCCAAGCTACTTCAAGACTTATCTAAAAAGCACCTTGTGTCTTCTATAAAAGGACCAAAAGGAGGGTTTTATTTAAGTGCAAAAAACCGTAAGGAAAAGGTGATAGATATTATTAATGCAGTAGACGGTGAAGAACGCATGAAAGCTTGTCTTTTGAGCTTAGAAGGTTGTAATGCTAATAATCCATGCTCCTTACACCATTTAATATACGATGAAAGACAAGCTATTCTCAAGAATTTAAATAAGACGTCGTTAGATCATTTGGCAGAGCACATAAAGAGTGGTAAATCTATTTTGCCGCTATAATTAAAAGAACACCCTCACAAAAGGCATCCAGGCGTTGTTGTAAATACTCTTGTTTTCATTATACAACAGATCATATCTAATGCCAAACGCAATATTATTACTGATATATCCTACACCCAAAAATAGAGCTGGATACCAATAAGAATCATCGACATTTGAGACAAAACGTTCATCAAAATTTCGATCAACATAAAGTTGTTCAAACTCTGTAGAGATTTGAAATTGATTAACAGGATTAAATAAGCCTATAAGGCTACCTCCAAGGACAGTAGACTTAAATACGTTTTTTTGTTTGCTATAAATGGCATTCAAACCAACCCCAGCACTTACCGTAGGATTAAATCTATACACAGCTGCAGGCGCTAATGATCCACTAAAAAAGCCATCGCCAAAACTTAAACCTACACCACCTCCAAATTGTACATTGTTCCAAAACGAAGATTGAGAGGCATTTGTGATTTGTGCCTGCATAAAAGGTAAACTAAAACAACAAACTAAAGTTAAAAATAAATCACGCATATTGTATCGAAGCTATTAATTTCTGTGCTGAAAAATAGTAGTTTACTAATAGTGATAAATATAAGAAAACCATAACTATATTTATCAAAAGTTGTATTTTTGAATAAATTTTGTTGAAGCTTCAATGTCTCAAAAAAAGTAATGGATAAATTTTCCTTTCTAAACGCAGCACATACATCGTATTTTGCTGATTTGTACGACCAATACCTAAAAAATCCTGATTCTGTAGAACCTAGCTGGAGAGCCTTTTTTCAAGGTTA
>JABDIQ010000167.1 GCA_013003655.1 Winogradskyella sp.
TCTTTTAGGTGAAGTCTCACACGCAAAAATGTCACCACCTTACAGAGTGGAATTGGCGAAATTGCTTGAAGAAAACAGAACAAAGGCAAAAAATGCTGGAGTTATGGCTTTGTTTTATCCTAATGTAGAGAAACAAACACAATTGGTACTAATCTTAAGGAAAGCCTATAAAGGAGTGCACTCTGCACAAATAGGATTTCCAGGTGGTAAATTTGAAAGAGGTGACAAAGATCTATTGTATACTGCATTGAGGGAAACTAAAGAAGAAATAGGTGTTGAAATATCTAAACAAAATGTAGTTAAGGCACTATCGCCACTATACATACCACCAAGTAATTTTATTGTACATCCGTTTTTAGGTCTCATTGAAGAAACACCTAAATTCTATAAACAAGAGGATGAGGTGGAAGATATTTTAGAAGTTGGATTATTAGACTTTTTAAATGAAAAAAATAGCGTAACCACCAAGGTATCAACATCGTATAAAATGAAGGTGGATGTTCCAGCATTTAATTTTAATGGTCATATTGTTTGGGGTGCTACAGCTATGATGCTTAGTGAACTCAAAGACCTATTAAAACAAGTGTTGTAACAGTGTTATTTCATACATTTGTAAGGATAATAATTAATCTATACGTATGGGGCTTTTCAAAAGAAATCCTTTTGGACATATATTATTTATAAAAAAATGGCTAATAAGAATCTTAGGCTTGTTGACGCATAGAAGATTTAGAGGTTTCAACGAGTTGCAGATAGAGGGTTCTGAAATTATAAAGAATTTACCTGATACCAACGTTTTATTTATCTCTAATCATCAAACATATTTTGCTGATGTTATTGCTATGTTCCACGTGTTTAATGCTAGTTTAAGCGGACGCTTAGATAACATAAAAAATGTTGGTTATTTATGGAACCCAAAATTGAATATTTATTATGTAGCGGCAAAGGAAACTATGCGCTCTGGCTTGTTACCAAAGATACTAGCTTACGTTGGTTCTGTTAGCATCGAGCGGACATGGAGAGCCGAAGGGAAGGATGTAAACAGGCAAGTTAAAATGAGTGATATCTCTAATATTGGCACTGCACTTAAAGACGGATGGGTTATTACCTTTCCACAAGGAACAACAACACCATTTAAACCTATTAGAAAAGGAACCGCTCATATTATTAAACGTTATAAACCTGTGGTGGTGCCAATAGTAATAGATGGCTTTAGACGTTCGTTCGATAAAAAAGGACTGAGAGTCAAAAAGAAAAATATCTTTCAATCCATGGAGATTAAAGCGCCTTTAGAAATTGATTATGAGAATGAAAGTATCGATGCCATCGTGGAGAAAATTGAATTTGCTATTGAGCAACACCCATCATTTCTTAAAGTCATTCCTCAAGAAGAATTGATAGAGAAAGAACGCTTAAATGAAGAGTTGCGTAACTGGTAAAAATTGAAATGCTTAAACTTCTAGCTTACGAAGCTCGTTATAATTCTTATTGAGACGTTTTAAAAGAATGCCGTAAAGTAATCGGTAAAACAGCCAGATTATTAATACAAATATTCCTATAAAGATCACCATAAAGGCCGAAAAACTAAACATCTGCATTCTGCTAAATGATGCCACGTGAGATGACAATTCTGGATCGTGATTAATGCCATAGAAAGTACCTATGATCATAGATACAAATGCCATTACTAGATTATAAATAACATACCATTTTATAACTTTTCTTGTGTTTAGAATCTTTCGCATTAAGGTTTTAGCATCATCTATTACCGAAATTGCTTTGTGCGATTTATAGAGCAGGTAAATAAATAATATGATGATTAGATAACTCAGTACTGTTAAAGACACCATAAAGACATCGTTATCGTAAATTGAGTCTAGTTTTGCCTTATAATCATCTGATACAAAATACGGAATGGTATTAATTAATATCCAAAAAATTAATTCTGCAATACTAATATAAAAGAGTGTTTTTACAATAGAAGAGGATTTTCTATGTAACATTGGATACAGGTCTTTATCAGAAAAGTTCTTGTATTCTGCTTTATCCTTATTCCAGTCTTTTTTTAATAAATCTAATTCATCCATACACTCATGGGTTTAAAATAGTTCTCAATTTCTTCTTTACACGATTCATTTTAACTCGCGCATTTACTTCACTTATACCTAATGTTGCACTTATTTCTCTGTAATCTTTATCTTCGAGGTAAAGAAACACAAGGGCTTTTTCAATATCATTCAGTTGGTGTACGGCATCATATAATAATTTTAGCTGCTGTTCTTCTGTATCATCGTATTCCGTTGATTTTATTTTGTATTGTAAAGCATCAAATGCCTCTGTTTTAATTCGTCTTTTAGACTTTCTATATAATGTTATAGCTGTATTTAAACCCACTCGGTACATCCAAGTACTAAATTTAGAATCTCCTCTAAATTTAGGATAGGCCTTCCACAGCTGTATGGTAATTTCCTGAAACAAGTCGTTATGAGCATCTTGATTATTAGTATATAATCTACACACCTTATGTACTATATTTTGGTGCTTTTGCATCTGCTCAATAAAACTATGTTCTAGTTCTTTATCCAATATTTGTTTGGTTAGGTTACACTATTTGTAGTTCATTAAGAACCTTTGTTACACTTTTTGTTTCAATAGAAGGAATAAAGGTTCACGTTTTCAAATATATTCAATTCATCGGTTTAAAATGACGATTCGGTAGTAATCAATTTTATTGCTGCATTTAAAGTTGAATGTTTGTACCATCAATCAAAATATCTCAATCAATTAACTATGAAATCAATCTCAATTATTATTGCTTTATTATTCGGATATATCTGTACGGCTCAGAATGAGATTTCAGGAACGCTAACGGATTTTAAAGGGGAACCAATTATAGGTGCCAATGTTTATTTAGAAGGGACTTACGATGGAGCAACTACAGATGAACAGGGTGCATTCTCTTTTATTACGGAAGAAACAGGTACACATATTTTAGTGCTTTCATTCTTATCTTACGAAACAAAGCGAATCACTACCGATGTCACCAAAATGAAAAATCTACAAATTAAGTTAAGAGAAGATGTTAATACTCTAGAAACGGTTGTGTTATCTGCTGGTACATTTGAAGCTAATGATAATAGTAAAGTCTCCGTTTTAAAACCACTAGATGTAGTGACTACGGCCAGTGCACTTGGTGATTTTGTTGGTGCTCTGCAAACACTGCCTGGAACAACTACTGTTGCTGAGGATGGCAGATTATTTGTGCGCGGTGGCTCTGCTGATGAAACCCAAATTTTTATTGATGGTATAAGAGTCTTTACACCTTATTCGCCTACGACTAATAATATTCCTACACGAGGGCGTTATTCTCCGTTCTTATTTGATGGTATCACTTTTTCTACAGGTGGATATTCTGCAGAATATGGCCAAGCCTTATCAAGTGTGCTTTTATTAAATACTATAAATGAACCTGACCAGGAAAAAACAGATATAGGTTTAATGACCGTAGGAGCTAGTTTAGGTAACACACAAAAGTGGGATAAAACATCGCTTAGTTTTAATGCCTCCTACATAAATTTAGCACCATATCTTGCCGTTTACAGTGATAGAAACGATTGGCATAAGCCATATGAAGGTGCTCAAGGCGAAGCTGTTTTTAGAAAACGGTTAAATAATGGAATTCTTAAATTTTATTCTGCGTTTGACACTTCCAATTTTGATTTAACACAGGAAGACATCAACGATCCAGAAGGTGTTAGGTTTAGATTAAAAAATAACAATTTTTATACAAATACTACGTATAAGGGTAGTCTTGGAAATAGTTGGTCAATGGATACTGGCCTGAGCTATACCTATGCCAACACAAAATTAGGAATAGATGAAGTGAATATTAATAACGATGAAAACTCAGCGCATATAAAACTCAAATTAAAAAAGCGTTTTAGTAGCAGATTTAAACTAAGTTTTGGTGCTGAACAATTTATAACAACTTTTAATGAGCAATTCAGTGAGAATACCCCTGAGATTGACTATGGGTTTAATTCTAATATTTTTGCAGCCTTTGCAGAGTCAGACCTCATATTCTCAAGAAAATCAGCACTCAAAGTTGGCTTACGTACGGATTACAGTGCGCTTTTTAATCAATTTGTAGTAGCACCTAGAGTGTCCTTAGCCTACAAGACTTCAAAGTATGGTCAATTGTCATTGGCTTATGGTGATTTTTATCAAAACCCTAATAACGATGCCTTAAAGTTTAGTCAAGATCTTAAAGCACAAAAAACATCTCATTATATACTTAACTATCAATTCGTCAACGACGGTAGACTCTTTAGAGCAGAAGTGTATCATAAAGAGTATAGTGATCTTATAAAGTTTGATACCGAATTTGCAACCTTCGATAGTAATTTTACAAACAGTGGTAGTGGTTATGCACAGGGTCTAGATTTATTCTGGAGAGATAATAAATCCATTAAAAATGTGGACTACTGGTTTAGCTACTCTTATTTAGATACGAAGCGTAATTTTAATAATTTTTCGCAGTCTGCACAGCCGCAATTTGCAAATAATCATAATTTATCTCTCGTAGGTAAATATTGGGTAGATCAATTAAAAAGCCAGATAGGCATAAGTTACCAATATGCTTCTGGCAGACCATACACAGATCCTAATACTGATACCTTTTTAGGTTCAAGGACAAAGAGTTTTAATAGTCTTAGTCTTAATTGGGCCTATCTGTTAAGTCCGCAAAAGATATTGTACTTCTCTGTGAATAATGTGTTAGGTTTTAAAAATATAAATGGCTATCAGTATGCAAATACGCCTAATAATGAAGGAATATTTAATAGAAGAGTCTTAAGACCTGCTGCTGATCAGTTCTTCTTTATTGGTTTCTTTTGGACCATTAGTGAGGACGGTACAGACAATCAACTTAACAATTTGTAAACCTTAGTTTGACGTAAAATTTACGAACATGACATTTGTCATAGAAATTGCCATGAAATGATGATAAATTCATAGTATAAATTAAACGTCATGGAATCAAAGAAGAACCCAAAAGCCAATGTAGGTCGAAACAGCAACTTATATTTTGCTGTTGGCTTAAATGTAATGTTGGTCCTTACTTATCTAGGATTAGAGCATAAGACTTACGACAGAGCAGCAACGCAGGTAGACATTCTTCAATTGACCGAACAATTAGAAGAAGATATTCCGATCACCAAATTAGACATTCCGCCGCCACCACCTCCAAAGGTCATTGCGACTGAAGCTATAACCATTGTAGAAGATGTGGCAGAAATTGAAGAAACTGTTATTGAAAGCACCGAAATTGGCCAGGATGATGTAATTGAAGAGCGTGTAGTATCAGTAGAGGACGTTGCAGTAGAAGAAGTAGAAGAAGATATTGAAGTTCCGTTTGCTGTTATTGAAACTGTACCAAAATGGCCAGGATGTACAGGAAATAACGATCAATTAAGGGCCTGTTTCCAAAAGAAAATGCAGGAGCATTTATTAAAGAATTTTAGATATCCTGATGTTGCCGCTGAACTTGGTATACACGGAAAAGTATATGTCTTTTTCTTAATCGATAAAACAGGAAAAGTAACCAAGATAAAGAGTAGAGGACCTGACAAAATGTTAGAGACCGAAGCAGAACGCATCATTGGATTAATGCCTAAAATGGAACCAGGAAAACAACGCAATAGAGCAGTAGGAGTACCGTATAGCGTTCCTATTAATTTCCAGTTCATTGAAAATTAATTAGTTAGTGTAATTTAAAAAAAAGACCTTATTGAATGAGGTCTTTTTTTGATTAATGATATCGGTTATTAGGTTTTCCATTTAATATTGCAGCCTATACTTGGTTTTTGTCGGTTTGAAATAGACTTACCTTCAATTAAATTATCTAGTGCATGTCGTATATCTTTTCCTGTTACTTCTATTCCATTGCCAGGTCTGGAGTCATCTAATTGTCCTCTATACACTAATTTTAAATGGGCATCAAATACGTAAAAGTCTGGTGTGCATGCCGCATCATAGGCTTGAGCTACGTCTTGGGTTTCGTCATATAAATAGGGAAAAATAAAACCTTGCTCAATGGCATTTTGTTTCATATGCTCAGGTCCATCTTGTGGATAATTTTCAACGTCGTTACTAGAAATTGCAATACAATTAATGCTTTTAGCTTTATAATCTTTAGCAAGTCTTGAGATTTCGGCATTGACGTGTTTTACAAAAGGACAGTGATTGCAAATAAACATTACAACAGTACCCTTAACTCCTTTTAATTCTTGAAGCGATTTGAATGTATTGCTTATAGTATCTAATAATTTAAAGTGTGGTGCTTCCGTGCCCAATGATATCATTTTAGATTCTGTACGTGCCATATGATTGTATTAATAATTTTAGTAAATTTAGTTAATGAATAATATAATAACATTTGAAGACTTTACCAAAGTAGATCTCAGAGTTGGGACTAT
>JABDIQ010000152.1 GCA_013003655.1 Winogradskyella sp.
GAATTAAATTTGAGCCCGTTATTCTAAAGCAGATGATGTCAATAATTTTTCTAATTCAAGATATAAATATTGAAGATAAATTAAATGATGCACCAGACAGTTCATATGGAATTGGTGTATTCATTGGCAGCATGCTTCCTTTTATAATATTAGTAGCTTTGGCTTACCTAATTTATAATTACAACAAGAAAAAATCTAATTAAAGTGGACTTTGTAAATTTTTTAAGCAATAGTCTTTTTCTTGTACTAGCAATAGCATTAATAATTCTTTACTTTGTCAATAGAAATAAAAAACGATAAATGAGTAATATTAGAATTACGAAACAATTTTCATTTGAAACAGGGCATGCACTATACGGTTACGACGGAAAGTGTAAAAATGTTCATGGCCATAGTTATAAACTAGATGTAACAGTTATAGGTAAACCTATTGATGACACCAATCATGTTAAGTATGGAATGGTTATAGATTTTAGTGATCTCAAGAAAATTGTTAAAGAAGAAATTGTTGAAGTTTTTGACCATGCTACTGTATTCAACAAAAATACACCGCATGTTGAACTTGCTGAAGAATTGTCTAATCGAGGACATAATGTATTGTTAGTAGATTACCAACCAACAAGTGAGATGATGGTAATAGATTTTGCTGAAAAGATTAAGCGTCGTTTACCTAAAAATATTCAATTACATTCATTAAAACTTCAAGAAACGGCAACTAGTTTTGCAGAATGGTTTGCTGCTGAAAACCAATAGGATTAGTCGTAATTAAACCAAAAGCTTTTAAAAAACATTTATATTTACTGCATGCAGATTCCTAAAGGAAAGAATATATATTTTGCTTCAGACAATCATTTAGGAGCGCCTAGCATGGCAGCATCAAAGCCTAGAGAAAAAAAGTTTGTTGCCTGGTTAGACGAGATTAAAGATGATGCAGCGGCAATATTTCTAATAGGTGATCTTTTTGATTTTTGGTTTGAATATAAAACCGTAATCCCCAAAGGATTTACTCGTACCCTTGGTAAACTCGCTGAAATCAGTGATGCTGGCGTTCCAATTCATTATTTCGTTGGCAATCATGATCTTTGGATGAATGGCTATTTTCAGGATGAACTGAATATTCCTGTTTATCATAAGCCCAAAGAATTTACATTTAATGACAAGATCTTTTTTATTGGTCATGGTGATGGTCTAGGGCCTGGAGATAAAGGGTATAAACGCATGAAAAAAGTGTTTACTAATCCTTTTTTTAAGTGGTTATTTAGGTGGTTGCATCCTGATATAGGAATGAAAATTGCTCAATATTTATCTGTTAAGAATAAACTGATATCAGGAGATGATGATGCTACCTTTTTAGGCGAGGATAAAGAGTGGCTTGCCATGTACGCCCAAAAAAAACTGTTAGAAAAGCATAGAGATTATTTTGTTTTTGGGCACAGACATTTGCCTTTAGAAATAAAATTAAATGACAAATCCACATATTTTAATTTAGGCGATTGGATAAGCTATTATACTTACGGTGTTTTTGATGGTGAAAATTTTCATTTAAAAACCTACTGATCCGAATTTTCGTGCTCTTTAATATCTTTCGTTAGATCTAATTTTCTAAATGAAGGAGAGACAATCCCAGTAGTAATAACCGTAATTAAAGTCATTGTTCCACCAAAAACCACAGCAGTAACAGTGCCCATTAATTTTGCGGTTAATCCACTTTCAAAAGCACCTAACTCATTAGAAGAGCCAACAAACATTGAGTTTACAGACGCTACTCTACCTCTCATATGATCTGGAGTTTTTATTTGTAGAATTGTTTGTCTAATCACCATAGACACGCCATCTGTAACACCGCTAAAGAAAAGAGCCACAACAGATATCCAAAAAACCGTTGAAACCCCAAAAACAATAATACACACTCCGAAACCAAAAATAGCACCTAATAATTTTAGCCCTGCTTTTTTACTAATAGGTATATAAGCCGTAATAAGCATTGTAATAAATGCACCAACAGCAGGTGAGGCTCTTAAAACTCCGAATCCTTGTGGCCCTACTTCTAAAATATCCTGTGCGTACACAGGCAATAAAGCTACCGCACCTCCAAATAAAACTGCTACCATATCTAAGGTTATAGCACCTAGTATAGCTTTGGTTTTAAAAACAAAATTCAATCCTTCTTTTAAGCTTTGAACAATTGGCTCGCCAATTTTAGGGTTAAGAACTGGCTTTTTTGGTATCTGTAATAGTACAAAAAACGAGAATACAACCAATCCAAAAATTATACATAGTGACCAGTGTACACCTATCCAATTTATAAAAAGCCCTCCAAAAGCAGGGCCTAATACAGAGGCCATTTGCCAAGTTGAACTGTTCCAAGTGGCTGCATTTGGATATATCTTTTTAGGCACAATCAAGGCAACTAATGAGAAAATAGTTGGTCCAAAAAAGCTACGTAAAAATCCACCAAAAAAAACCAACCCATAGATACTATATAAAATGGTGTTTGTAGACCAATCGCTAACAATTTTAGGCCATGTCAATAAAAACAATCCTAGGCTAATTAATGAAAAAGCAGCAATACAGGTTGCTAGGAGATTTCTTTTTTCTTTTTGATCTACAATGTGCCCTGCAAAAAGCGCCATTGAAAGTGCCGGAATAATTTCCATTAGGCCAATAATCCCCAATGACAATGGGTCTTTGGTCAATGAATAAACTTGCCACTCAATGACTATAAATTGCATGGACCACCCAAAAACAAGTGCAAAACGAACTATAAGAAAGATATTGAATTCTTTGAATCTTAAAGCCGCATAGGGATCATTTGTCTTCAATGGCTACGCTTTTATGTCTTTGAGTTTTAATTGTAAGGTTATGTTGCCATTCCAATGATTTTCATCTATTGTATATGCCGCCTTAAATCGCTTATTATTACTTGTTAATTTAATTTTTGGTCCTAGACCAAATCCTATACATACTTTTTGGTGATTTCCATTTTCAGTTACTGTAAGCCTTAAGTGCTTGTCGTCATCGCCAACACATTTCCCATAACCAGTATCCTTAAGATTTTCTGTCATAAAAACAGGTGTCATATTTCCAGGTCCAAAAGGTGCAAATTGCTTGAGTATACGCCATAGTCTATCGTCTATTTGGTTGAGTTGAATTTGCGTATCTATTTGTAGTTGAGGAACTAACAATTTAGGATCAATAGTGGTTTTTACAACCTCTTCAAATTTAGCTTTGAATGCGTCATAATTTTCTT
>JABDIQ010000153.1 GCA_013003655.1 Winogradskyella sp.
ATAGAAGCACTGAATTACTATTACTCTAATACACGTGATAAACTTGTAGTGATGAATCCTAAAGGCGTGGAGATTAAATCTATACAGATCTTTAACATTCTAGGACAATCGGTGTACAACAACCAAATCCTGCATCAACAGAGTTATAGTGAATACCCTATAACTGATCTCAGCACAGGAACTTATGTTGTAAACATGAATACTGAAAGTGGTGTGCTTAACAAAAAGATCATAATTAATTAATAAGATAAAAGTCTTCAAAAAAAACCTAAACATTGTTTAGGTTTTTTTGTTTTTACAATTAATCATTTAATGATAATTGCTTAATTTCGCACCTCGATGAGACAAATGAAATTATGAGCATCAAATTTCCTGAATATAAAGGACTTAACTTGCCAGAAGTAGCTAATAATGTTGAAAATTATTGGAACGAAAAAGATATTTTCAGCAAGAGTGTTACAACGCGCAAAGATCAGCCACCATATGTTTTTTTCGAAGGGCCACCTTCGGCAAATGGATTGCCTGGTGTGCATCATGTATTAGCACGAGCAATTAAAGATATTTTCCCACGGTATAAAACCATGAAGGGATTTCAGGTTAAGCGCAAAGCGGGTTGGGATACTCATGGTTTACCTATTGAGTTGGGTGTAGAAAAAGAGTTAGGAATAACCAAGGAAGATATAGGCACTAAAATTTCAGTTGAAGACTATAATGAAGCCTGTAAAAAAGCCGTAATGCGGTATACAGATGTGTGGAATGACCTCACAAAAAAAATGGGTTATTGGGTAGATATGGAGAATCCATACATTACCTACAAGTCTAAATACATGGAAAGTGTGTGGTGGCTTTTAAAACAGATTTATGATAAGAATTTGTTATATAAAGGTTACACGATTCAACCCTATTCGCCTAAGGCCGGAACAGGATTAAGTTCTCATGAACTTAATCAGCCTGGAACCTACCAAGACGTTACAGATACAACAGTGGTTGCACAGTTTAAAGCTGTGGAGAATACATTGCCAAAACCGCTTCAGAATATAGGTGATCTATATTTTTTAGCTTGGACTACCACACCTTGGACACTACCAAGTAATACGGCCTTAACTGTAGGTCCTAAAATTGATTATGTGGTTGTAAAATCCTATAATCAATACACGTTTCAACCAATTAGTGTTGTGCTAGCAAAAAGCTTGGTTTCTTATCAATTCGATACAAAATTTAAAGAAGTAAAATCAGATAC
>JABDIQ010000154.1 GCA_013003655.1 Winogradskyella sp.
ATAGAAGCACTGAATTACTATTACTCTAATACACGTGATAAACTTGTAGTGATGAATCCTAAAGGCGTGGAGATTAAATCTATACAGATCTTTAACATTCTAGGACAATCGGTGTACAACAACCAAAACCTGCATCAACAGAGTTATAATGAATACCCTATAACTGATCTCAGTACAGGAACTTATGTGGTAAACATGAATACTGAAAGCGGTGTGCTTAACAAAAAGATTATAATTAATAATTAGTATCAGAAAGTGTGACCTATATTCAATTGAAGGGTCTAATAAGTAGTATTTTAAATTAAATGCACACAACGCATACCATGAAAAATATTAAGCGCATTTTTATCATATTAATTCTTTTATTCTTGATTATTAAAGTTGTGTTTTAACTATTGTTATTGATTTGCCTTTTTCAGTGATTTATTACAGCGTTTTTCATATCTCTTTTTCTAAATTAACTATTATTGTTAACAAAATATGTATTTCGTCGAACATTTTTGTCTTTTCATAGATGTCATGAGATAAATATGTATCTTCGACTGAATAAATAGCCCCAAGCTATTATCAACTAATTAGTTATGAATTTCTTCTTAGTGCCTACTAAATATTTAGGTCTCATTGTGGTGCTCCTTATTAGTTTTACCACTATTGCCCAGCAACGCGTTACCTGCGACTTTGTGGCTACTCAGGATACATATATTAAACTTAAGAATACAGGGACCAATTATGGCTCGTGCAATACGCTAACAGTGGATAGAGAAAAAAACGATCTACATCGTATTCTTGTACAATTTAACCTTTCTTCAATTCCAGCAGGCTCAGTTATAGAATCCGCGGAACTTAGATTATATACTGATAATGGCAATAATATGAATATTAGTGTATTCCAAATTTCTGCATCAGATGTGTGGAATGAAGGTGCAGCCTGTGGAAGTAGTGGTGCTGCCAATTGGACTAATAGAACCACAACAGCTAGTTGGTCAACGACTGGCGTGGTAGGGCCATTTAATGGTGGAACACCAATACAAACAATAAACGGTAATGCGGATGGCATCCATTCATGGACCATAACCTCATTAACACAACAATGGATAAACGGTACAGCTGTAAATAACGGAGTAATGATTGGCAGTCAAGATGGTGGAGGAGATAGAACAGTAGATTACAATAGTAGAGAAAGTTCTGGGATTAAACCTACACTCAGAATAACTTATAACATAAATCTAGATAGTGATTATGACGGTATTATGGACAGTGTAGATATTGATGATGATAACGATGGTATTTTAGATACCGATGAGTGCGATACGATAGTAAATCCACCTTTACAGAATCCAGATTTTGAGGCCATAGACATAATGACACTTGATGGCGGACCAACCGATGTTGTACCTACCTCTGGAATTTGGAAAGGTGACGCCAGTCATATCCCAAACTGGTTGAGTGCTGATACTACGAATAATTATTTAGAGATTTGGCATAACTCTCAAGCAGCTGGTAATGATGCAGGAGGTCAAGCCTATTCAGGAACCCATTGGGCCGAAGTAAATGCCACTACAAATGATGGACTTTATCAAGACATCGTTTCAACACCTGGTGACGTATTACAATGGGCTTTTGCTCATCGTAAACGAACAGGATATGCTGGGAGTAGTAATGAAGACGTCGTAAGATTATTGATAGGTGATCCTTCTGGTACATTAACATCACAAGGTGATTTTACCTCAGCAGGTGACTCATCGTGGACACTTCATACCGGAACGTACACGGTTCCTCCTGGGCAAACAACAACAAGACTCACATTTACAGTATTAAGCACAGCTTCAGGCTCAACAAGCTCTGGTAACTTTATTGATAATGTACAACTTTATGTAATACCAGATGATTGTGCAGATAATGATGGCGATTCTATACCCGATTATTTTGATCTTGATTCTGATAATGATGGCATCCCAGATATTGTTGAAGCCGGACATGGTAGTATAAGTAATGGAACAGGAACTATCCCACTTACGTCCTTTGTAGATACTAATGGAAATGGTTTACATGATGCATTTGAAGGACTTTCTCCATTAGACAGTGATGGTGATGGTGTGCCAAATTATAGGGATCTTGATAGTGACAATGATACTATTTTTGATGTTGACGAAGCGGGTACTGAACGTTATAGCGGATCATTATTAACCCATGATAATGGTGATGGTGATATTGACGGTGACGGTGTTGGTGACGGTTTAGAGACTGAATCCTTTAGAGTTATGGCTGTAGAGGGCTCGTGTATTGCATATTTTGGTGATGGTATTTTAGATATTTATGACTTTGGTAATGGTAGTAATGAGTACGGTAATCTTAATCAAGGTACAGGTCCATTATATGTTAAGGATACAGATAATGATGGTATTCCAGATTATATCGATATACAATCCAACGGCTCTTCTTTTGACATTGCAAATACCCTGTATGCCAACTTAGATGCAAATAATGATGGCATTATTGATGACAATACAGATTCTGATGGCGACGGAATCTTAGATCTGTTTGATACAGACGATAGTAGTTTTGGCTCGCCAAGAGATATTGACACTAAGCTTCAAGTTTATTTTGATGGCCGTAACGACTATATTCAAGACGCATCACTTACAAGTGGTTGGAACGAAATTACTCTAATGGGATGGATAAAAATAGACGCTTCTACTAATGAACGATTTTTGTTTGGACAATCAAATTTTTACCTCAAACTCAATTCAGGAACAAAATTGCAACTCTTCAGAAACGGCTCCTTAATTAGTACTGGCACCACTTTAGCCCAAAACCAATGGATACATGTTGCGGCTTCGTATAGTAGCGCTAATGAACAAGTAGTCATTTATATCAACGGTGATATCGTAAAAACAAGTACAGTTTCAGGAAGTCTTAATACGGACGCTTCACCATTTACTATTGGAAAGCAGCCAACCTCTAGTATCGAATATTTTAAAGGGTATATTGACGAAGTACGACTGTACAATAAAGCATTGAGCACGGATGAACTGCAAAAAATGGTTTATCAAGAAATTGAAAATAATGCAGGTAATGTTCACGGTGCGGTAATACCGAGAGACATAACTCAATTTATTGACCCTTCAACTATTATTCCACTAAGCTGGAGCAACCTTATAAAATATTATAGGTTAGATACATTTAAGGCGGACATTACTGATGATCTTAAAACACCGGCTATTGATGAAAGTACTGGAGCTCGTTTATACAATATTAAAACGTTAAAATTACAAACAGCACCAATGCCTTTTAGAACTACAAGTAGTGGCTATTTGCCAGACGCGCTCGATAAAATGTCTGATGGCATAAATGGTAGCGATGCTACCACCTATGACTGGTCAATTGTAAGCATTGAGCATGATGATGTTTACTATGATCAGCAACAAAAACATCTTGGTCTATTTATTAACGAATTAGACAGTGCTTCAAATGCTATTGAATATACTGTAAATAATGATACAGAGCTTAATGTCTCGTGGTATTTAAAACTTGATGGTAAACTCGATCTTGAAGGAGAATCGCAACTTATACAGGGATATGATAGTCAATTAGATGTTGGCACTAATGGAAAGCTAGAGCGAGACCAGCAAGGAACAGCAGATACCTTTACTTATAATTACTGGTCATCTCCCGTAGGCGCTACTGAAACTGGAATTAATGCTTATAAGTATGCTTTAAATGAAGTGTTACATGATGGCGATGTACCTGTTACTTTTACATCTAGTTATAATGGTGCAAATACAACGCCACTCACAATTGCACATTATTGGATTTGGAAATATGCTAATAATTTAAGTAATACCTATTCTGCATGGCAACATATAAGGCACACAGGCCCTATTAATGCTGGTGAAGGATTTACTATGAAAGGCCCTGGAAGTGGTGCTATAACAGACGAACAGAACTATGTCTTTAAAGGCAAACCAAATAACGGTGATATTAATCTAACGTTAAATGCCGGCAATGACTATTTACTTGGTAATCCGTATCCATCAGCCTTAGATGCCGA
>JABDIQ010000163.1 GCA_013003655.1 Winogradskyella sp.
AAGTATTGCGTTCTCGTCTTTATGAAATGGAATTGGCCAAAAAAGAAGCCGCAGATTCAGAAAAACGTAAGAGTATGGTATCTAGTGGTGACCGTAGCGCTAAGATTAGAACCTACAATTACCCACAGGGAAGGGTTACAGATCATAGAATTGGCCTAACATTGTATGATTTATCGAATATCATGAATGGTGACATTCAAAAGATCATAGATGAACTTATGTTAGCTGAAAATACCGAATTATTAAAAGCAAATAACGATCTAATTTAATTTTGGCCTCTAGTTTGAGGCCTTTTTTTATATGAATACCGAAGCATTAATTGAGCAAATAAAAACCAAGAAATCGTTTCTCTGTATTGGCCTTGATGTGGATACGACCAAAATCCCTGAACACTTACTCAAAGAACAAGACCCAATCTTTTCATTTAACAAAGCGATCATTGATGCTACGCATCATTTGTGTGTGGCGTATAAACCGAACACAGCATTTTATGAAGCTTATGGCCTAAAAGGTTGGCAGGCTTTAGAGAGAACAATTAGATATCTAAATACTGCTTATCCTGAGATTTTTACCATTGCTGATGCTAAAAGAGGTGATATTGGTAACACCAGTAGCATGTATGCTAAAGCATTTTTTGAAGATCTTGGTTTTGACAGTGTTACAGTAGCGCCTTATATGGGTAAAGATTCAGTTGAACCTTTTTTAGCATTTAAGGATAAACATACCATTCTACTAGCATTAACCTCTAATGAAGGCGCGTATGATTTTCAGACGAAACAAATAGGTGATAAAGAACTCTATAAAAACGTTTTAGAGGTATCCAAATCGTGGAAGAATTCAGACAGGCTTATGTACGTTGTAGGAGCAACTAAAGCGGAGTATCTTAAAGATATAAGACGAATTATACCAGATAGCTTTTTGCTAGTCCCTGGCGTTGGTGCTCAAGGTGGTAATCTTCAAGATGTTTGCAAATTTGGTATGACTGATCGTATAGGATTGCTAGTCAATTCATCTCGTGGAATCATTTATGCATCCAATAATGAAGATTTTGCTGAAGCAGCAGCCAAAAAAGCAAAATCGATGCAACAAGAAATGGCGAGAGAACTTTAGACTTCGTTTAAACCTTCAATTAAAAAACCATATTTTAGAGATTGTTCACTAACTTAGAGAATATCAATAATCTTATGAGACAAAATCTTCTTAGTATAATCTTTGGGTTAATCATAGTTACTGCTACTGCACAACAGTCATGTAAATGCTGTAGTGAAGATCACCGAGCGTTTGATTTTTGGGAAGGGACTTGGACTGTTACCAATCCAGATGGTGCTATAGCTGGTTACAGTACAATCACAAAAATTCAGAATAATTGCATTATTGACGAAAACTGGAAAAGTGCTTCACTAGGCTATACAGGTACTAGTCATAATTTTTATAACAGTAAGTTAGATCGGTGGGAGCAGCTATGGATAGACAATCAAGGCGGTTTTTTAAAGTTGTATGGTAATCGTAAAGGCAATCAAATGATATTAAGATCTGATGCTAGTCAGAATAAAAACGGCAACAATTTTTATCAGCAAATTTCATGGACAGACAATGATGATGGAACGGTTAGGCAATTATGGGAAATCATCACCGAAAACGAAGAAACTAAAATTCTATTCGATGGCTTATACAAAAAGAATAATTAAGGTCTGTCTTGTAAAGCAAATACCTTTTTCAGGAGATCGGTAGTTCTTGATTCTACTTTTTTTCTAATCTCTTTTTCCTCAACAGCGATCATTGTATAAACTCCTTTTAAAGCTTCAGTGGTGACATAATCGGTTAAGTCAGGATTCACATCGTTAGTAAACGGAATAGTATTATAGCGATTTATTAAGTTATTCCAAATCTCGTCAGCACCCACCTTACTAAATGAGTTTTTTATTACCGGATTGAACTTGGCGTAAAGCTCTGATTCAGTTTTAGATGTTAAGTATAGCGTGGCCGCATTGTCTTCTCCAAGTAAAATTTGTTTAGCATCATTAAATGTAATGGCTTTAACGGCATTAATAAAAATTGGAGTAGCTTCCTTAACGGCATCTTCTGCAGCTCTATTCAATAATTTTAAACCCTCATCCGCAACACTGCCAAGACCTATATCTCGCAATGTTTTGTCTACTTTTTGTAATTCTTCTGGCAACAAGATTTTTACCAATTCATTTTTATAAAAACCGTCTTCTGCCGTCAGTTTACTAACCTGCTTATCAATGCCAAAATCTAACGCTTGCCTTAAGCCCGAAGCTATATCAGCATTACTTAAGGTGCCATTTGTTGGTAGCTGATTAACAACTTGTTGTAATTCTGCACAAGACATAAAATTTAAGGCAATAATGAATACGACTAATCTACGGAGCATACGATTTGGTTTTATATCTTTAGGCAAGTTACGCTATAATTTTATGAAATTAAAACACCTTAGTTTACATCTGTTAATGGTAGTATGCTTAGTATTTATACAAAGTTGTAAAAATACGAGATCAAATCAACCAACTAGTTCTGTTTATATCAAAGTATTGGGTATCGCTCAAGACGCTGGTTATCCTCAAATTAATTGTAGAGAAGCTTGTTGTATTAAAGTTTATCAAGGAAAAGAAACAAAAAAACTTGTTAGTAGTTTAGGTGTAATTAATCTAGAGGATAGAAAGAAATATATTTTTGATGCCACACCCGACTTTAATTTACAATCACAGCTATTAAATGAAGATTTAGAAGATATCAAAATTATTGATGGCATTTTTTTGACGCACGCCCATATGGGCCACTATACAGGTTTAATGCAACTAGGTTTTGAGTCAATGAATTCAGATAAAATACCAGTTTATGCGATGCCAAGGATGAAAAATTATTTAAAAGCGAATGGACCGTGGAGTCAATTAGTTAAATTTAATAATATCGAACTTCAGGAGCTAAAATCAGATTCAACAGTTTTGTTAAGTAAAAAATTAAAAGTAACACCTTTTTTAGTTCCACATCGCGATGAGTTTTCCGAAACAGTGGGCTATAAAATAGAAGGACCACAGAAGTCTGCTTTATTTATTCCAGATATCAATAAATGGCAGCTGTGGAGTAAAAGTATTGTGGGAAAAATTAAAACTGTAGACTATGCTTTTTTGGATGCTACTTTCTTTAAAAGTGGTGAAATTAATAGGCCTATGGCAGAGGTGCCTCATCCGTTCATAGAAGAAACGGTTGATCTATTTAAAAATGAAACAGCCGAAACCAAGCAAAAAGTAATTTTCATTCATTTTAATCATACAAATCCTGCAATTTTAAACCAACATTTTCTAAAAGATAGTATCCAAAATCTAGGATTTAGATTTGCCAAAAATGGTCAGATCTATGATCTATGAAAAAATAACCGTTTTATTATTATAAACCATAACCTTTCTATCAATATGCAACTTAATTGCATTTGATAAAACAATTTTTTCCAAATCTCTGCCTTTGGAAATTAAATCTGTAATGGAGTGCGAATGAGAAACACGAGTAACATCTTGTTCTATAATTGGGCCAGCATCTAATTCTTCTGTAATATAGTGGCTAGTGGCGCCTATAATTTTAACCCCTCGTTTAAATGCCGAATGGTATGGTTTTGCACCAACAAACGCAGGTAAGAATGAATGATGAATATTAATAATCTTGTTTGGATAATTATCTATAAGTGTTTTTGAAACTATTTGCATATATCGTGCAAGCACAATAAAATCAATGTCATGATATTCCAATAACTTTAATTGCTCAGCCTCGGCTTCGACTTTTGAATTTTTTGTAATTGGAATATGATAAAATGGAATATTAAAACTTTTTGCAATAGGCGCAAGGTCCATGTGATTGCTTAGAATAAATGGAATTTCTATGTTTAATTCACCAGAATTATAGCGTCCTAAAATATCGTAAAGGCAATGGTCATATTTAGACACAAAGACGGCCATCTTTACTTTGTGATCTGAAGAATAAATACGCCAAGTAAAATGAAATTTATCTACAAGTTCATCCTTGAAAGACGATTTAAAACTATTCTCATCGAAAATAGAATCATCAAATTCTGTTTCTAACCTCATAAAAAACACGTTTTGATCTCTATCAACGTGTTGATCTATATAGATTATATTTCCTTGCTTCTGAGCAATAAAATTGGTGACAGAAGCAATAATTCCAGATTGATCATTACAATGAATTAAAATAGTGATGCAAGTCATTTATCAATAATTTAATTTAGGGCTAAAATACCATAAATCCATAGGAACTTTTCTGTCAAGAGTTTAATTATAATATTCTAAGTCATATGGGCTATTCTTTGAATTATCCTTAAATTTGTAGCACAAAAAACTAGACTTTTTACGAATGGAACAAATTCAACCTTATAAGCCAAAAAATAAAGTGCGTATTGTAACAGCAGCGTCATTATTTGATGGTCACGATGCCGCCATTAATATCATGCGTCGTATCATTCAATCTACAGGAGTAGAAGTGATACATTTAGGTCATGATCGCAGTGTTGAAGAGGTTGTAAATACAGCGATACAGGAAGATGCTAATGCTATTGCAATGACGTCTTATCAAGGTGGACATAATGAGTATTTTAAGTATATGTATGATCTGCTTAAGGAAAAAGGCGCAGACCATATAAAGATCTTTGGTGGTGGTGGAGGTGTTATTTTGCCAGAAGAGAT
>JABDIQ010000168.1 GCA_013003655.1 Winogradskyella sp.
GGGTTTTCAGGTTTTTTGAGTAAGGTTAATGATATTGAAGATATGACAACCAATGCTATCAAAATATTAAAAAACGTATCAGACTTAGCAACGTTTAAAGCAAATGCCATTAAACAGGCGCAACAATATGATATTCATCAAATTGTTCCTCAGTACGAATCGATATATCAAGATACACTGAAGCGTTATTTACTAGAGCATGCATAAAAAAAACCAACTCAAAGAGCTGGTTTTTTTCTTAACGTTATTTCGAATTAAAATTGATATCTAATTCCTAGTGCGATATCAAAATCTAGATCATCATTAAAATTTCCAAACCCTATTTCTGGTCTAAAATCTAATGATAGCAAAAGTGGTATATCAAAATTATATTCAATACCAATGTCTCCAGCTAAAAACACAAACGTTTCATCGTCAATAGCATTATTGTCAAAGCTGTAAGATCCTAAACCACCACCAGCACCTGCATACCAATTAAAATTACCATCAAGTTCCCAAACCCATTGGTAAATACCTGTTAGCTTAAAGCCATCAAAATCATTACCACTACGCCAACCTAAATCTGCTTCAAGTCTATTATTACCTCCAAGCGCTCTCTGATAAGAAACTTCGGCGCCAAAGCCATCGCTGTCACCTAGTCTTAGACCAATAGCATTATCTGAAATAGTTTGTGCTTGCGCAACAACATTAAGTGATAAACTTACTAAGGCAAATAAAAATAATTTTTTCATAAGGATTAATTTTTTAGAGTGTATCAAATGTAAATCTTTTTATAATTTCATTGAAAATATAACGTCAATATTAACTTTATATTGACAAACATCATTTAATTTTAGACATTATAGTTTAATACAACCACTGCTCTTTAATGCCAACACTCAAAAACGAACTTACAAGTCTTAATAACAATCTGGAAGGAGACTTGTATTTCGATGAACTTATGAGGCGTATTTATGCTACAGATGCTTCTGTATATAGAATGTTACCTCTTACTGTAGCATTTCCTAAAACAGAATTAGATCTTATAAAATTAGTGTCATTTGCTACTAAGCACCAAACGTCATTAATACTGCGAACTGCTGGCACATCATTGGCAGGCCAATGTGTTGGTGAAGGTATAATTGTAGATGTTTCGAGGTATTTTAATAAGATACTAAATATTGATGTTAAGGCTAAAACGGTTACGGTTCAACCAGGCGTTATAAGAGACGAGTTAAATGGCTATTTAGAACCATATGGGCTGTTTTTTGGACCCAACACCTCTACTTCTAATCGATGCATGATAGGAGGTATGGTTGGTAATAATTCTTCTGGAACGACTTCTATACGTTATGGTGTTACTAGGGATAAGGTGTTAGAAATAGATGCTATACTTAGTGATGGATCAAAAGCTGTGTTTAAAGCGTTATCTCAAGAAGACCTTAACAACAAAAAAAACACAGTGAATGCTGAAGGAAAGATCTATCATGAAACTATAGAGTTATTAAAACCAAAAGAGGTGCAAGCACGCATAGTGAGTGAATTTCCTGATCCGCAAATACATCGTAGAAATACAGGTTATGCTATTGATGAAATAATCAATTCTAACGTTTTTAATAACTCACAGAACAACCTTAATCTATGCAAATTGCTTACAGGTAGTGAAGGGACGTTAGCAATAAGTACGGCTATAAAACTAGCATTAGATGATTTGCCTCCTTCTTGTAATGCAATGGTAGCCTTTCATTTCAATTCTATCGAAAATTGCCTCAAATTGGTAGAACCTGTCATGCAACATCATCTATACGCTTGTGAAATGATGGATGATACCATTCTAAATTTAACCAAACATAACAAGACCCAAGAGCAAAACCGATTTTTTATCGAGGGAAACCCAAAAGCAATTTTAATGTGCGAACTGAGGGCAGATAGTGAATCAGTTTTGCAAAAACAAATTGATAAATTACTTGTAGCTAGTGCCGAAACGCATTTAAGTTATGCGTATGCTGTTTTAAAAGGTGATAATGTTAATAAAGCTGTTGAATTACGAAAAGCTGGCCTAGGCCTATTAGGCAATATGGTCGGCGATAAAAAGGCTGTAGCTTGCATTGAAGATACGGCAGTTGCACTTAATGATCTACCTAATTATATTTCAGAATTCACTAATTTAATGAAAAGTTACGGCCAGGAAGCGGTTTATTACGCGCATGCTGGAGCAGGCGAATTGCATCTAAGACCTATATTAAATCTCAAAGATTCTAAAGATGTAGAACTATTCAGAGCAATCACGACTGAGGTTACTAAGCTCGTTAAAAAATATAAAGGATCAATGTCTGGTGAGCACGGTGATGGTATTGTAAGAGGAGCATTTATTCCTGATCTTATTGGACCTGAAAACTATAGGATTTTAAAGAAAATTAAGTCGATTTTCGATCCACATAATATTTTTAACCCAGGTAAGATTGTAGATGCTTACCCAATGGATAAAAACTTGCGTTACCAACCTGATAAACCGGCTATAGAAATAAAAACAATTTTAGATTTTTCAGAATCTAAGGGCATATTAAGGGAAGCAGAAAAATGCAATGGTTCTGGTGACTGTAGAAAATTACCTGAGTCAGGCGGTGTTATGTGTCCTAGCTACCATGCTACTAGAAATGAAAAAGATACGACAAGAGCTAGAGCCAATGCCTTACGAGAATTTTTAACTACATCAGAACAGGATAATAGGTTCAATCATGCTGAGCTAAAATCGGTCTTTGATCTTTGTCTCAGTTGTAAAGCCTGTGCAAGTGAATGTCCAAGTAGTGTAGATGTAGCTAGTTTAAAGTCTGAATTTCAACATCAGTATCAACAGGCTAATGGCATAGCATTAAGGACCAAATTATTTGCCTTTAATAATACCATAAATAAGTATGCTGGGAAGGTGCCAAGAGTGTCAAACTTTGTGTTTACAAATAAAATTATAAGTACTATTCTAAAAAAAATAAGTGGAATTGCAACACAAAGACACTTGCCAATTATTTCAATAAAAAGTTTAGATAAAATAATACAAGACGCTGTAAATGTTAAAGTTAAAAAAGAATATATTAAACAAGTGTATTTCTTTAATGACGAATTCACCAATTATGTAGATACATCCATAGGCGTAGATGCTTTAGAATTATTGGAAGCCTTAAATTATAAAGTTATCCATGTCAAGCATAAAGAATCAGGAAGAGCATTGATTTCTAAAGGTCTTCTAGAACACGCAAAAAACGTCGCCAATTTCAATATTAAAACGTTCAAAGATCTCATAACAGAAAACACACCTCTTATTGGTATAGAACCTTCTGCGATACTTACTTTTAAGGATGAATATCTAAAACTCGCTGATGATAAGGAAAGTGCAAAAACCATTGCAAAGTATACCTTTCTTATTGAGGAATTTATTCAAAACGAAATAAAAGCAGGTAACATTTCCTCAAAACAGTTTCATAG
>JABDIQ010000169.1 GCA_013003655.1 Winogradskyella sp.
TCAACTAAGACTAAGAGCTATAGTTACTAGAGGCGATATTAACGAAACCGTATTAGAGAAAAGAGCATCCTTGTTGCGTAATGATTCTGTGCATGGTGACTTTCCAGGCACTGTTAAAATAGATGCAAAAAACAATGCTTTAGTTATTAACGGTACCACGGTTAACATTATTTCAGCCAATACGCCTGAAGAAATTGATTATACGAAATACGGCATTAATGATGCGCTAGTGATTGATAATACTGGTGCATTTAGAGATGAAGAAGCACTGTCAAGGCATCTAAAAGCCAAAGGTATTGATAAGGTGTTGCTCACCGCTCCAGGAAAAGGTGTTCCTAATATTGTTCATGGCGCAAATCATACAAAATATAATCCAGACGACACCCACATCTTCTCTGCCGCATCATGCACAACTAATGCTATAACTCCTGTTTTAAAGGCAGTTGAAGAAACTTTTGGAATTAAATCTGGTCATCTTGAAACTATTCATGCTTATACCAATGATCAAAATCTGGTAGATAACTTTCATAAAAAATACAGACGTGGTCGTGCTGCAGCACTTAATATGGTCATTACAGAAACAGGAGCAGGTAGTGCAGTAAGTAAAGCATTGCCTTCATTAGAAGGAAAACTAACCTCTAATGCCATTCGGGTTCCTGTTCCTAATGGGTCGTTAGCTATTTTAAATCTTGAGCTAGAAAACAAAGTAACCTTAGAAAGTGTAAATGCAACTATGAAAAAGTACGCACTTGAAGGTGACTTAGTAGAACAGATAAAATATGAGCTTAGCGACGAATTAGTTTCTAGTGATATCGTTGGAATCTCTGCGCCTGCTATTTACGATAGCAAAGCGACTATTGTAAGACCCGATGGTAAAAATGTAGTTTTATATGTTTGGTACGATAATGAATATGGTTATAGCCATCAAGTTATTCGATTAGCAAAATACATCTCTAAAGTAAGACGTTTTACATACTACTAATATCGAAGACAATAAGTATTATTTATATAACGTTTATAGAAAAATGGCCATTAAGTTGGCCATTTTAATTTCACTGAATCTAATGTTACAATTTTAGTATTAATAAGACATTTGAAAACTTTGAAATTATTATCTTGCTAATTGATTAATATTTATTTACAAATTACCTGCCATGAAAATCTTATCTACAGTCCTCCTTACAATAGTATTCACTATACAAATACAAGGGCAAACAACACCACCACAAGAGTTATCTTTAAATAGCGGACCAATTGAAGACAGGTTTGAATACATTTTTAAAAACTCCAGAAATTATAGAGAAGATGGACGCAGATACGAGGTAGTTAGATATGAAAATTTACTTACTTTAAAAGGACATACTCTAGATTCTCTTAATGCCTTAAAAGTAAAACTAAAGAGTACAGAAGGCATTGTAAATACTCAGAGCGAAGAAATTGAAAGTTTAAAGAAAAGCCTGAATTCCACCAAAGAAACTTTAGATAATACAATTGCAGAAAAAGATAGCATGTCATTATTTGGCATGCAAATGGGAAAAACCGGTTACAATGTACTTATGTGGGGTATAATAATTGGTTTATTTGCTCTTATGATCTTCTTTATTTTAAAATTTAAAAGCAGTAACTCATTAACAAAAGCAGCTCAGCATAAGCTTGCAGAGGTTGAAAGTGAGTTTGATGAACACAGGCGTATTGCATTAGAAAGAGAACAAAAAGTGAGACGTCAGCTTCAAGATGAAATCATGAAACACAAAAAGTCGAAGTAACAACACTTCCTTACTTTATTCAAAATTGATTTTGTATTAAAGTAGAAACATATTACCCAACTTTTCGTGATATTTGCAGCTATGAGAATAGATATCATTACTGTATTACCCGAATTATTAAAAAGTCCGTTTGAAGCTTCCATTTTAAAGCGTGCCATAGAAGCGCAGTTAGTAGAAATACATTTTCATAATTTAAGGGACTATACAAGTGATAATTACAAATCTGTAGACGACTATCAATATGGGGGAGGTGCAGGCATGGTTATGCTCATTGAGCCTATTGATAAATGCATAACAAAGTTAAAATCTCAACGAGATTACGATGAAGTAATCTATATGACTCCAGATGGTGCAAGATTCAATCAACAAATTGCCAACCAGCTATCGCTACATAAAAATATCATTATTTTATGTGGACATTATAAAGGCGTAGATCAGCGTGTTAGAGATTTATTTGTAACCAAGGAAATATCTATTGGCGATTACGTACTCTCGGGAGGAGAATTAGCCGCTGCGGTTGTTTGTGATGCCGTGATTAGACTAATACCAGGCGTGCTAGGTAATGAAACATCTGCACTTACAGACTCGTTTCAAGACAATTTACTAGCACCGCCCATCTACACTAGACCAAGAGAATATAAAGGCCATAAAGTTCCTGAAGTTTTATTTAGTGGAAATTTCCCTGAAATAGAGAAATGGAGAGAAGAAAAAGCATATGCCTTAACCAAAGCTCGCAGACCCGATTTATTAAGTGAAGACTAAGCTTTAAAAAGCGTAAGATTTAATTGGTTATAATTTTTTATTAATTATCTTTGCACCACTTTTAAACCAACCTCTGGCGAGAATCGTGAATGTTGTTTTAAAATAAACTTTTAAAAATATCAAACATGAGCTCTTTAATAAAATTTGTACAAGACGAGTTTGTAGCTAAAAAAGATATTCCAGATTTTTCTGCTGGAGATACCATTACAGTTTATTACGAAATTAAAGAAGGGAATAAAACCCGTACACAGTTTTTCAAAGGTGTAGTTTTACAACGCAAAGGATCTGGTTCTTCTGAAACTTTTACAATCAGAAAGATGTCTGGTACTATTGGTGTTGAGCGTATATTCCCAATCAACTTACCTGCACTACAAAAAATTGAGATCAACAAACGCGGTAAAGTACGTCGCTCTAGAATTTACTATTTCAGAGGACTGACCGGTAAGAAAGCTAGAATTAAAGAAGTAAGAGACTAGTTTCAAAAACATAACATTAAGAAGCCTTGATTTTTTTCAAGGCTTTTTTTATTAACCATTGTTAATAAACTCGGTGTATAAAATGTGTATATCTATAGCATTAAACTATTTGGTATTTTTAATTCAAAACCTAAATTAGCTATAGATTTGACAACAAACCTCGTTTGGTTTTTAATTTAATTTAAAATTTATGTTAAATCGTAATAAGGAAACGTTCTTTATATAAGAGTACTTTTTGAGGTGTTATAGCGGCTTGTGTAGGCAAGTAAAGTAAAAGCACCAAGAAGCTTAAAAATTATGGGAATGCCTCGGTAGTCTCAAAGTAATTGAGTGGAAAGCTCTGAAAAGTAACATGCATCGAAAGAGGATGTGAAAATGATGAGCAATGCATAAATGAGTGTTAATTGCGAAAGCGAAGAAGCAATAGTTTAAGCATCAAGAAAAGTATTCTGTGAAACAGATAATTGTCAGGTCGATACATTTCGGAAGTCAAGTAATGTTTCAGTGAGGCAGTGAACTTGAATTTAGTGTGGTAAGGCCTATTATGGTTTACCGCTTTAGTGAAAACTAATAAACGCTAGGTCACGTGTAGCTGTTTCAAGAAAGCCATGTCAAAGCAGGTAACTGCAGTGATATGGCTTTTGTATTTAAAGCTTTACGCATATATTCAAGATATATGGGATATTGCCTTATATCTATTTGCTTCTTGTCTCATAAAGCTGCTTCATTTTTGTATATTTGCCCTGCAAAATTTCTAATTAATTCAATTTAAATCGTATTGTATTTATGCCACAATCACCGAAGATAATCTATACAAAGACAGATGAAGCTCCAGCTTTAGCAACACGATCATTTCTTCCTATTATAAAATCATTTACAAAATCCTCTGACATTCAGATAGAGACTAAAGATATCTCATTGGCTGCCAGAATATTGGCTAATTTTTCTTACCTCTTACCAGATCACCTCAAAGTTGAGGATGATCTTACCTATTTAGGAAACTTGGCTAAAACACCAGAAGCCAACATTATAAAATTACCAAATATTAGTGCTTCTATTCCGCAATTAGAAGATGCTATAAAAGAACTTCAAAATAAAGGATACGACATTCCTAATTATCCAGATGATCCTAAAAATGAAACAGATTTAAAAATTAAATCTATATACGATAAAATTAAAGGTAGCGCTGTTAATCCTGTTTTAAGAGAAGGCAATTCAGATAGACGAGCACCAAAGGCGGTAAAAAATTATGCCAAAAAAAACCCACACAGTATGGGTGAATGGAGTAATTCGTCTAAAACACACGTGGCAACAATGTCCGAAGGTGATTTTGCTCATACCGAAAGATCGCTTACCATTGAAAAAGAAACTTCGGTTTCCATCATTCATACAAATGAAAATGGTGAGAAAAACACCTTAAAATCCGAAATAAAATTATTGAGTGGCGAAATAATTGACGCTGCTGTATTACGTAAAACACACCTTACAGAATTCTTTAAAAAAGAATTTAAAGATGCAAAATCTAACGATTTGCTTTTGTCACTGCATTTAAAAGCAACAATGATGAAAGTGTCAGATCCTATTATATTTGGGCACGCCGTAAAAATTTATTTTGAGGATCTTTTTAACAAATACAAAGATGTTTTTAAATCAATTGGTGTTGAAGCAAACAATGGTATAGGAGATCTGTTAGACAATATTGACAAATTACCTAACGACCAAAAATCCGAGATCAATCAGGAGATTTCTAAAATCATAGAAAAAAATGCTGATCTCGCTATGGTGAACTCTGATAAAGGTATTACCAATTTACATGTCCCAAGTGACATTATTATTGATGCCTCAATGCCAGCCATGATTCGCTCTTCAGGTAAGATGTGGGATTCTAATGGTAAATTAAGAGATACAAAAGCAGTGATTCCAGATAGTAGTTATGCTAAACTTTACCAAACGACAATAGATTTCTGTAAGACACACGGGGCCTTTGATCCTACAACGATGGGCACAGTGCCAAATGTAGGCCTTATGGCACAAAAAGCAGAAGAGTATGGCTCTCACGACAAAACATTTGAGATAAATACAAAAGGGACAGTAGATATTATTGACAGTAATGGCAAAATTCTTTTAAGTCACGATGTGGAAACAGGTGATATCTGGCGCATGTGTCAAGTTAAAGATGCTCCTATTGAAAACTGGATTAAACTTGCAGTAACAAGAGCCAGATTATCTAATACTCCCGCAGTTTTTTGGTTAGATAAAGATAGAGCGCATGATGCCGAATTAATTAAAAAAGTAAATAAGTTTTTACCAACACTAGATACCACAGGATTAGATATAAGTATAAAATCTCAAGTGGAAGCAACAGCATACACTTTAGAACGATTAAAAGCAGGACTAGATACCATTTCTGTTACTGGAAATGTATTAAGAGATTATCTAACAGACTTATTTCCTATTTTAGAAGTTGGTACAAGCGCTAAAATGTTGTCCATTGTACCATTGATGAATGGTGGAGGGTTGTTTGAAACTGGCGCAGGAGGTTCTGCTCCAAAGCATGTACAACAATTGTTAGAAGAAAATCATCTGAGATGGGATTCTTTGGGCGAATTTTTAGCACTAGCCGCATCCTTAGAACATTGCAGTATTGCCAACGGCAATAAAAAAGCAGCTGTACTTAGTGAAACATTGGACAGTGCCACTGAAAAACTCCTAGCTGAAGGAAAATCGCCGTCTCGTAAAGTTAAAGAAATAGATAATCGTGGCAGCCACTTTTACTTAGCTTTATTCTGGGCTGAAGCATTGGCAGACCAATCAAAAGATTCAGATTTAAAATCAGAGTTTGCTAAAATTTATCAAAATTTGAAGGCACACGAAAGTAAGATTATAAATGAATTAATTGAGGTTCAAGGTAAACCTGTTACTATAAATGGTTATTACAAACCAGAAGAGTCACTATTAAACGCCGCAATGAGGCCGTCAAAATTATTCAATTCAATAATTGATGATTAAACTTTAGTTAAAAAAGCCCCACGACCTGTGAGGCTTTTTTATTTTTACACAAAAAATTGATGCCCAGGCTTTATTCCACTCTGATTCTAGTTTTTGGATTATTTTTTACTACTTCTGCACAGCAGAAATTTACAATTAGCGGCAAGATAACCGACCAGAGGAGTAACGAAACGCTAATAAGTGTAAATATTATTTTTCCACAATTATCCACTGGTACGGTAACCAACGAATACGGTTTTTACTCTATCACACTACCCGAAGGTAATTACACAATGCAAATTAGTTACCTCGGTTATGCTACAATTACTAAAACGATAGAATTAAATAAAGATCTACTACTAGATATTCAACTTACGGAAGAAACTGAAAGCTTAGATGAAGTAGTTATAAAAGAAGATGTTGAACGCATAAATATTAAAAAGCCTCAAATGAGTGTTAATTCATTGGCAATTAGTACCATAAAACAAATGCCCGTTGTACTTGGTGAGGTTGATGTTATAAAATCTATTACTTTATTGCCAGGAGTCACCAATGCTGGTGAAGGCTCTTCTGGTTTTAATGTTAGAGGAGGCGCAGCTGATCAAAATTTAATTCTCTTGGATGAAGCTACTATTTTTAATTCGTCCCACTTATTTGGATTCTTTTCAGTATTTAATCCAGATGCAATTAAGGATATAAAATTGTACAAGGGTGGTATTCCTGCTAAGTATGGTGGTAGAGTTTCATCAGTATTAGATATCTATCAAAAAGAAGGCAACAGTAAAGAGTTTCATGCCAATGGAGGTATTGGTTTAGTTTCTAGTAGATTATTAGTTGAAGGACCGTTAAAAAAAGATCAAGGATCATTTTTATTTGGAGGTCGTAGTAGCTATGCACATCTGTTTTTACCGTTATTTGATTTAGACAATGTGGCTTACTTCTATGACTTAAATACCAAATTAAGCTATAGTTTAAATAATAACAACAGTATATATCTTTCGGGCTACTTTGGTAGAGACGTTTTTGAGATTTCTGACAGTTTTGAAAATAGCTATGGTAATAGCGTACTTAACTTTAGGTGGAACCACTTGTTTTCCGATAAACTTTTTAG
>JABDIQ010000170.1 GCA_013003655.1 Winogradskyella sp.
CCGAAAAATTTCAGATTAGCGTTCCAAAAAAATTGAAGCCTATTAAAAAGTCAGGCGAAAGAACTAATTTGTTCGATAGTAAACTCACCGTTGGAAACATCGTAAATCATCAACGTTTTGGTAAAGGCGAGGTATTGAATATTGAGGGAGCAGGAGCAGATGTAAAAGCAGAAATTAAATTTGAAACGGGTGGCATAAAGAAGCTACTCTTAAGGTTTGCCAAATTAGAAATACTTAATTAGAGATATATAAGACATAAAAAGTATGGCAGAACTTATTAAGTTGTATCCAGAGAATCCAAATGCAAAGACCGTTCAGAAAGTAGTTTCAATATTAAGAAAAGGTGGATTGGTTATTTACCCAACAGATACTGTTTATGGTTTGGGTTGTGATATTACAAATCTTAAAGCATTAGAACGAATTGCAAGAATTAAAGGCGTAAAACTTGAGAAATCAAATTTTTCGTTTGTATGCGAAGATTTAAGTAATTTAAGTGATTACGTAAAACAAATTGATACCTCTACCTTTAAGATATTGAAAAGAGCGTTACCTGGCCCATATACCTTTATTTTGCCAGGTTCTAAATCGCTTCCTCATCCATTTAAGAAAAGAAAAACCGTTGGTATACGAGTTCCAGATAATTCAATTGCTTTAGCATTGGTTAAAGAGTTAGGTAATCCTATAGTTTCAACCTCTATTAGAGATGATGATGATATAATTGAGTATACTACAGATCCAGAATTAATCTATGAAAAATGGGATCATTTGGTAGATGTTGTTATAGATGGTGGCTATGGCGATAACGAACCTTCAACTGTTGTTGATTTATCTGTAGATCCACCTGTTGTGATTAGAGAAGGTAAGGGGAGTTTAGAGATCTTTTAAACTTGTTTTAATACGCTTGCAATCTTTCGACTGTTAGCATAAAACAGAACCAAACTTATTAAACCGCAAACTAAAAATCCAATAAATAAGGGCTGTACAGAATCTTGTACGTAGCTACCAATAAAATTAGCTATTGGCACAGCCATAACCGTAGAGACAAATCCGTTAATTGCAGCGCCTATACCTGCTATATGGCCTAAGGGTTCCATGGCTAATGCTCTAAGATTTCCAAATAAAAAGCCAATGGTGAAGAACTGAACTGCAAAAAAGCCGATCAGCACAAAAATACTTGGGTTTTGATTATTATTAAATAAAATGATAAACAATAATGACGTTACTACAAATGCCAATAACGACCAGTTGACTATTCTATGCATACCATATTTAACCACCAAAGTGCTGTTTAGATAAGTTGCTAAACCAACGGATATAGCTAAACTTGCAAATATCAATGGAAATTGCTCAGCCAAATCATATTGCTTTTCAAAAATTTGCTGAGAGGTACTTAGGTAAACCATAAATGATCCTGTGATAAGGCCAGATAATAAAGTGAATATGACAGCATTTCTAATTTTAAAAAATTCTATTGTACCCGTTTTAAACACCTTTAGCCTATAAGGTATCTTATATTTATCGTGCAAGGTTTCTGGTTGTCTAAGCCAAAACCAGATCATCACTCCAAGTCCAAAGACCAAGGTGAAGCTAAATATAGACTTCCATCCAAAATAGGTCATTAAAAACTGTCCTAAGGTTGGTGCCACAACTGGCACTAATATAAAGACCATAACAACAATAGAAAGTATTTTTGCCATGTAATCACCGCTATAAGAGTCTCTTACCATAGCTATGCACATTGTCCGTGGTGACGACAAACCAATACCCTGCAGCACACGACCAAAAATCATCATTTCAAAATTCTTAGTTGTAAGGCAAATAATTGAAGCAATAATAAATACTATAAAACCTATGTATACAATGGGTTTGCGACCAAAGCTGTCTGAAAGCGGTCCAAATATTAATTGTCCTATGCCTAAACCTAAAAAGATCATGGTTATGATCTGCTGGTCATTATTTGCATTAAGAGTACCTAAATAATCTCCTATAACAGGCAATGCAGGTAAAACGGCATCAATCGATAAGGCAACAATAGACATTAGAGCCGCCATTAATACCACAAATTCTAGTTGAGATTGGTTAGTGTTTTGCATGCCGCAAAAGTACAACGCTAAATAACATAAATAAGCGCATCTTTAAAAAGATTTAACGTAGTTGAGGTTAGTTGAAATTACGTATAGTTGCCTCTAATTACAGTGGAATGTTACCGTGTTTTCGTTTTGGTCCGTCTACTTTTTTATCTTCGAGCATACTAAATGCTTTTAGGAGTTTACGTCTAGTATCTTTAGGTAGAATAACTTCGTCTATAAAACCGCGCTCTGCAGCACTGTACGGATTTGCAAAAAGCTCAGCATATTCAGCTTCTTTTTGTTTCCACATGGCCTCTGGGTCTTTTGCAGCTTTAATATCTCGCTTAAAAATAATCTCAGCGGCACCTTTAGCACCCATAACAGCAATTTCGGCACTTGGCCAAGCAAAATTCATATCTGCACCAATGTGCTTGGAATTCATGACATCGTAAGCACCACCATAGGCTTTTCGTGTAATTACGGTGACTCTCGGAACCGTTGCTTCACTAAATGCATAAAGTAATTTTGCACCGTGTACAATGATTCCTTCCCATTCCTGATCTGTGCCAGGTAAAAATCCAGGAACATCTTCAAGGACTAACAACGGAATATTAAAACAATCGCAAAAACGAACAAATCGTGCCGCCTTTTTTGAAGACTTAACACCCAATACACCAGCCAAAAACATAGGTTGATTAGCAACTATACCAATACTTTTCCCACCTAAGCGAGCAAAACCAACTATAATATTTTCGGCATAATTTTTATGAATTTCAAAGAAAGAATCCTTATCTATAATACCATTTATAACCTGATGCATATCATAAGGTTGATTAGAGTTAGATGGTAAAATGTTGTCTAATTCGTCGCGCACTTCTTCCTCAATAGTATAATCTAGAGGTTTAGTTTTTTCTAAATGGTTTTGCGGTAAATAACTAAGAAGTCGTTTTACATCGTCTAAACATGCAACATCATTTATGGAGGTAACATGGGCCACTCCAGATTTTGTGCTGTGAGCGCTTGCGCCACCCAACTCTTCAGACGTTACTTCTTCGTTTGTGACCGTTTTTACAACATTAGGTCCTGTAACAAACATATAGCTTGTTTCTTCAACCATAAGTGTAAAATCTGTCATTGCAGGCGAGTAAACCGCACCACCAGCGCATGGACCCATAATAGCTGATATTTGTGGGATTACTCCAGAGGACTGCACATTGCGGTAAAAGATATCTGCATAACCTCCTAAAGATCTTACCCCTTCTTGAATACGCGCACCACCAGAATCATTGAGTCCTATTAAAGGAGCGCCTACATTCACCGCCATGTCCATAATTTTACAGATCTTTTCCGCATGCGTCTCGGATAAAGAGCCACCAAATACTGTGAAATCCTGTGCAAAGACATAAACGAGCCTGCTGTCTATTGTGCCATAACCTGTAACTACACCATCACCATAGAATTTTTGATTTTCCATGCCAAAATCTTTGGTTCTGTGTGTAACTAGTGCTCCGATCTCTTCAAAAGAGCCATTATCTAGCAAATATAATATGCGCTCTCTAGCCGTAAGTTTCTTTTTATTATGTTGTGCAGTAATTCTTTTTTCTCCACCACCAAGTCTTGCCAAGGCAAGCTTTTCTTCTAATGTTTTTATTTTTTCATCCATGGTTTACAATTCGTTAATAGTTGGGTAGCTTTAGTTTCTTGGCATCTTTTATAAATTGTTTGACAGCCAATAAACCAGCGATTTGAGCTTCTTCTTCAAATTTCTTCTTTATAGCTTCAGGCGAATAAAAGTTCTTTACAAAGTGCGTGTCAAAATTGCCACTGACGAATGCGTCATGCTCACACACAAAACGGCCAAATGGCAGTGTGGTTTGTACACCTTCTATTTTATAATTATCAATGGCTTTAATCATGAGTTGAATGGCCTCGTCTCTTGACTTTCCGTAAGTAATGAGTTTAGATAACATTGGATCATAAAAAATAGGAATATCCATACCTTCTTCAAATCCGTTATCTACTCTTATGCCGTCTCCTATCGGCAATTGATAAACTTCCAAATTACCAACACTTGGTAGAAAGTCGTTCAATGGATCTTCAGCATAAACTCTAAGTTCTAAGGCATGTCCATTAATGTTTAAGTCGTTTTGTTCCATTGGTAACTTTTCACCTCTTGCAACTCTTATTTGAAGTTCAACGAGGTCAACACCACTTATCAATTCTGTAACAGGATGCTCCACTTGAAGCCTAGTGTTCATTTCTAAAAAATAGAAATTATGATCGGCGTCTAATAGAAATTCAACCGTGCCAGCACCCAAATAATCACAAGACTGTGCAACATCTATTGCTGCTTTTCCCATTTCCTCTCGCAGTTTGGGTGTTAATACGGATGATGGTGCTTCTTCTACTACTTTTTGGTGTCTACGTTGTATGCTACATTCTCGTTCAAAAAAATGCAAAACGTTGCCATGACTATCTGCCATGATTTGTATCTCTATATGGCGTGGTGAGGTCACATATTTTTCAATAAATACTGAGCCATCACCAAATGCTGAAGTGGCTTCACTTATGGCGCGATTCATTTGAGATTCTAATTCAGATTCTTTCTCAACAATACGCATGCCTTTTCCGCCGCCACCTGCTGAAGCTTTAATAAGTATTGGAAACCCAATATCCTTTGCTATTGATGTTGCTCTCTTAACATCTGTAATGGCTTCATCAATACCAGGTACCATAGGAATATTGTACGTCTTCACCGCGTCTTTGGCGGCGAGTTTGCTACCCATGATTTTTATGGCTTTAGATTTTGGTCCAATAAAGGTGATATTATGTTCTTCGCACAATTCAGCAAACGAGGCATTTTCGCTTAAAAAGCCGTAGCCTGGATGAATGCCATCTACGTTCAATGATTTGGCAACTTCAATAATTTTATCACCTCTTAAATAGGATTGGTTAGAAGGTGCTTCGCCAATGCATACAGCTTCGTCTGCAAATTTTACATGAGGTGCATGTCTATCAATTTCAGAATAAACCGCAACTGTTTTTATTCCCATGCGTTTTGCGGTGGTCATTACTCTTATGGCTATTTCGCCACGGTTGGCAACTAAAATTTTCTTCATATTATTCAAACTCAATTAAAAGTGATTTCTTGTCTACTGCGTCTCCTTTACTAACCACAACAGATTTTATTTTTCCTTGCCGTGGAGAGGTTATTACATTCTCCATTTTCATGGCTTCTAAAATTAAAAGATTATCGTTTTCTTCAACGTCATCACCTGCTTTTACATTTAACTCTAGTATTAAACCTGGCATAGGTGCTTCAATTTTATCAATTTGTTTTGAAGCGCTAGTAGCAAACCCCATTTTTTCTATTAATAGATCTAAATCATCTGAAATAGAGACGTCATAGTTATTGTTATTGATACTGATAGTGTAAGTTTTATTATTGAAATCACTCTCTAACAATTCTGCCTCAACAGATTGATGATCTATTAGGATATGAAACTTATTAGATTGTGTTTCAATTACATCTAATTGCTCCAGTTCGTTTTGTGTGATTTCAAACTGACGCGAGTCATTGATTTTTACTTTGTACATCTATATTGGTTTTATTGAGCGACTGCTAAATTACGATTTTCGACATATGCTAATTATGAAACTTATCATGTTTTAAAACGCGAATTGTTTTGATGAATTTTAATGGCTTTTCGCGCCAATACTACACCTATGATTAAAGATACA
>JABDIQ010000200.1 GCA_013003655.1 Winogradskyella sp.
AATATCTTAAAATTATGGAAGAACAAAACAAAAAAATTCTTTTAGTTGAAGACGACCCTAACTTCGGGACCGTTCTTAAGGATTATTTAATAATGAATGATTACGATGTGGTCCATGCTAAAAATGGGATGGAAGGGTTTGAAAAGTTTAAAAAAGACGATTTTGATCTTTGCATCTTAGACGTAATGATGCCTTATAAGGACGGGTTTACCTTAGCAAAAGAAATACGAGAAAAAAACACCGATGTACCAATTATATTCTTAACAGCTAAGGCTATGAAAGAAGATGTTTTGAAAGGTTACAAAGTGGGTGCAGATGATTACCTTAATAAACCTTTTGATAGTGAAGTATTATTGATGAAAATTAAAGCAATAATGCAACGCAAGGCAACAGACTCAGTCGCCGATAGCAAGCAGTTTGAATTTAAAATAGGTCGTTTTGATCTTAATTCTAAATTACGATTCTTAAAATTTGATGGTAAGGATCCTGTAAAATTATCGCCAAAAGAGAATGAATTATTGCGTTTACTAGCGCTGCATGAAAATGATTTAATGCCAAGAGAATTAGCATTGACAAAAATTTGGAGAGACGACAACTACTTCACTTCCAGAAGTATGGATGTATATATAGCTAAATTGAGAAAATATTTAAAACCCGATGAGAATGTTGAAATATTAAACATTCATGGAGAAGGGTTTAGGCTCGTTATAAATAACAAAGACTAAAACTTAAAATCCGGCAGAGACGCCGGATTTTTTTATTTTAAATTACGTTCTATATAATCTACTATGGAAGTTATGTCAGTATCATATTGAAACCAATTAATAGACGATTTCTTGCGATACCATGTAAGTTGTCGTTTAGCGAATCTTCTGGTGTTCTTCTTAATTTCTGATATGGCGGTTTCAAGATCATTTTCACCATCAAAATGCGCGAACAACTCTTTATAACCAACAGTATTTAATGCATTTAAGGATCTGTATTTATACAATGTTTTAGCTTCTTCAATCAATCCAGTTTCAACCATTATATCCACTCGCTGATTAATTCGATTATAAATCAGTTCGCGATCAGCAGTTAAGCCAATACAAATAGAATTGAAGTTTCGTTTTTTTTGTTTTTGTCCCAGAAATGACGAATATGGTTTTTTGGTACCTATACAAATTTCTAATGCTCTTATGAGCCTATGTGGATTATAAATATCTATGTTACTGTAAGCCGCAGTATCTAATTCCTTTAATTGCAGCTGTAAGGCGAGTAGTCCTTTAGATTCTAACTGCTGCATAAGAGCTTCTCTAATCGATTTATCTACATCAGGAAAATCATCTAATCCGTTTAAAACTGCGTCTACATAGAGTCCTGAACCACCTACCATAATGACGGTATTGTGTGTCTTAAATAATTCTTCTAAAAGCGTCAAACTGTCTTTTTCAAATTCACGAACATTATATGTGTCGTGGATAGATTTATGATGAATAAAGTGATGCTTAGTGGCCTGTAATTCTGTTGCTGAAGGAGCAGCTGTACCAATAGACATTTCTTTGTAAAATTGACGCGAATCGGCAGAAATAATTTCGGTATTAAAATGATTGGCTAGCTTAATGCTTAAGGATGTTTTACCAATGGCAGTTGGCCCTACTATAGCAATTAGTGTTTTAGTCATGATTTAAACTAGAGCCACATTTTTTGCAGAACTCTGCATCTTCTGCATGTTCATCAAACAAACAATTATTGCATGATTTAACGGTTGTAATAGGTTCTTTTTTACCAGTTTTCACCATTTCTGCGGAGACGATACCAGTTGGTATGGCTATAATACCATAACCAAGTATCATGATTGCAGATGCAATTAATTGGCCTAAAGGTGTTTGTGGTGCAATATCTCCATAGCCAACGGTTGTAAGTGTTACTATAGCCCAATAGACACTTCTTGGAATACTGGTAAAGCCACTATCAGGTGCTTCAATGAGATACATTAATGTGCCAAGTATAATGCAAAGAATTACAACAAATGATAGAAATACGGCTATTTTAGCTCTACTTTCTTTAAGGGCAATAACAAAATTTGTTGATTCGCCCATATAACGTGCTAACTTCAATATTCTAAAAACACGCAGTAGTCTAAGAGCTCTAAATGCCACAAGAGATTGAGAACCAACAAATATAAACGATAAATACATTGGTATGGTTGAGAGTAAATCTACAATGCCATAAAAACTAAAAATGTATTTTCTAGGCGCTTTAATTGTTATTATCCTAGTTATATATTCAATGGTGAAGAGTATTGTAATAATCCATTCTAAGACCTTAAAAAGCGTATGAAATTTAGCGTCTATTTCACGAACACTTTCTAACATTACAAGTATGATACTTGCTATAATTACATAGAATAAAACAACATCAAATAATTTACCTGATCTTGTATTGGCTCCAAATATTATTTCGTGGAGCTTAATTTGCCAAGGCCTTAATTCTCGTTTTTTTAGAAATAAAACATCTATGGTTCTATAAAAGTAGAGTTTAAATATTCTAAAAAACCTATTAATCTTGGAAACTAAGCTGTTTTTCCTTTCGTTCGTAGCCATAAAACCAAATTTACTAAAAGATTACGGATTAACAGTTGTAGGTTAAAAATGAATAATTTTTAATCGTTTATAGTTTCTACGCATATAGCTTTGAATAATATGTTGGGTATCTCTATTATTCTGCATAGGTGTTATTAGAGACTGTAATATTTCTGGATTATTAATTTGGTGATTAAGATCAAAAAATCCCAGCCCAACAAATGTCCCATTCTGTATCAAAATTACGCTGCGCTCATCAACCTGTCTTCCGCGATCTACAATCACCATATCTTTATTTTCATAACGATTTCGTTCAATTACAATATTTGCTCTGGGGTTATATTCCTCTGGTGGCTCTAGACCAAGGCATGCTCCATTACATTGTTTCAGATCAAAATGAAAACAGCTTGTATGTCCTTTAGAGAGGCCTACGAACTTTCCACAGAGTTCGTGCTTTTCTAAGATATTATTTAAAAATGCTATACCGCTTTGTCTATTGGTAAATGTGGTGATGGGTTTTTCATACTTTCTTAGTTGTGAAACCTGTAAGTTAATGTACCCATTGTTATCTAAATAGGTGTAAAGACCGTGAGTAAAGGAATTTCGTTTTAACGCTCTATTGTGTAAAGGACGATGAATTTTAATCTCTTCACTCTCTTTGAGAAGGGCTACTAACTCGCTCCCTGTTTTTTCATAGGTTACAGCAGCAACTTGAAGTTGTATCTTTTTTGATTTAGAATTGGTGTCTGTAAAGTGCTGTGTTATTCGTTTTTTAATGTTCTTGCTCTTACCTATATAAACAATATTTCCATCTTTGTCATGGATGTAATATACGCCAGTTTCAGTAGGTAATTGCTCTATTATTTCTTTATGATTGGCCGAAATTCTTGATCGTTGTTCAGTTTTTACACTGTCTTTAATAATGTATTTATCAAGATCTTTATGAAGTAGCATCTTAAACAATTTCACTGTTGCTGCTGCATCTCCATTAGCTCTATGTCTTTCACTTACTGGTATGCCAAGCGCACGTGTTAACTTACCCAGACTATAAGATTCTTGATTGGGTATAAGTTGTTTGCTTAGCTCCACAGTACAGAGTGTTTTTCGTTTATAAGGGAAACCTAAACGTTTAAATTCTTCTTTTAAAATGCGATAGTCAAAGGATGCATTATGTGCTACCAAGATGCAATCTTCAGTGATCTCTACGATGCGTTTTGCCACCTCATAAAATTTGGGTGCATTTTTAAGCATTTTAGAATTAATGCCAGTAAGATTTACAACAAAGGGTTGAATTTCTTTTTCAGGATTGACAAGGCTCACAAATTTATCAGTAACGGCATGCCCATCAAATTTGTGTATGGCAATCTCAGTTATACCTTCTTCATTGTACTTTCCGCCTGTGGTTTCTATGTCTAAAATTGCGTAAATAGTATGGTCTTATTTTCTAGAATAATGAAATTATGTAGTTATGTCTTTAACGATATAAATGTATTAATTGTATTGTCTTGCACCAAAAATATTACTTCCTACACGTATCATATTACTACCATGATTTATCGCTATTTCGTAATCACCGCTCATACCCATTGAAAGTGTGTCTAAATCTGCCAATTCTTCTTTTAAGTCATTAAAACAGTTTTGCAAATAGCTGAATTCAGTATTTAAAACATCGCTATCATCAGTAAATGTAGCCATACCCATAAGTCCTTTAATTTTAATGTGCTTTAATTCTGAAAACTTGTCAGATTTAACTAGAGTTTTAGTGTCTTCAAAGGACATTCCAAACTTACTATCTTCCTTGGCAATTTTTATTTGAATAAGGCAATCTATAACGCGTTGATGTTTTTTGGCTTGTTTATTAATTTCTTTGAGTAATTTGTAACTGTCAACACCATGCACTAAACTTACAAAAGGCGCCATATATTTCACCTTATTGGTTTGTACATGACCAATCATATGCCATTTAATGTCCTTTGGTAGCTGCTCAGCTTTACTCGTCATTTCTTGTATCTTATTTTCACCAAAATGGCGTTGCCCAGCGTTGTAAGCTTCCAAAAGATCCTCTATAGGTTTGGTTTTTGATACAGCAACCAAAGTGACGTGATCTGGTATTGTATTGAGTATATGTTTTAAATTTGTAGTAATTGACATATTAAAACTCATAAATTGTAATTCCGCTTCTTAATTTAGGAAGTATATACGTGCTTTTTGGAGGCATGGTTAACCCTTCATCAGCAATTTGTTTTATTTGTTTAACTGTAGCAGGGCACATACCAAATCCTAATTTAAATTCCTTAGCATCAACTTTGCTCTTAATACTAACCATTTCGTTTCGGCCGTCTAAATATTCTATTCTGTGATCGTTTCTAAGATCATTTATGCCTAAAATGGGCTGTAAAATGGTTTTAAACAAAATATAGGCGTCTAATTCGTCAAGCGATGTTTTAAATTGATATACTGTTTTTCTTAAATAAAGTGAATAGAATTCACCATCTAAATACATGCTAAAATGATGTGGCCTTGTTGGGTGATAAGGTAGTTGCCCTCGATTTTCTATACGATAAAACTCATCTAATTTTATTAGGAACTCTTCTTTTGTTAAGCCATTTAGATCCTTAATGAGTCTGTTAAATTCGTGAATAACAAGTTCAGATTCTGGAATAAGATAGCTCATGAAGAAATTATAAGATTCAGACCCGTTATGACTAGGGTTTAGCTCCTTTTCATCTTTATAAAGCAGGTAAGACGAAGCCGACCGATGATGCCCATCTGCAATATAAATAGCTTCCATTTTACTAAATTCTGCTTGTATACGATGGATTGTATACTCATTGTCAATTTTCCATAAATAGTGTGTATCTCTATAGGTCATCGTAAACTCATATTCGGCATGTTTTTTTTGAGTTTCTTTAATGATGTTAGAAATAATTTCGTTATCAGGATAGGTGAGAAGCACAGGTTCTGCATTGAATCCTACGGTCTTTAAATAACTTTTAAAAGTTTTTTCGCGTTGAGAAATTGTGTCTTCATGCTTTTTGATGACATTATTCTCGTAATCTTCAGCACTAGCTGCAGCAATAATCCCCGAAAATGTTTGATTTTGTCTATTCACAATTTTATAAACGTAGAAGGATGGTTTGGTATCTGTTTTAAAAACACCATCTTCCTTAAACTCGTTATATCTGTTTTTTACTAATTTATAACGTTCTTCGCCAGCAATGACCTGGTCGTATTTATATCCAGGATTGACAATGTGCAAGAAGCTATACGGATTGTAATCCATGCGCGACTCACGCTCATCTACAGTATAACTTTGATATGGTCGTGAGGCTACTAATCCAACCATTGCTCTGGTCGGTCTTACGGCTTTAAACGGTACAATTTTAGCCATAAATGATTATATAAATTGCGATGAGATCTTTTCGGCTTTTTTACTTTCGGAATAATCATAAAAACCTTCGCCCGATTTAACGCCAAGTTTTCCAGCCCTAACCATATTAACTAACAATGGGCATGGAGCGTATTTAGGATTTTTAAATCCATCGAACATCACATTTAATATAGACAAACAAACATCTAACCCAATAAAATCTGCTAGTTGCAGTGGGCCCATTGGATGCGCCATTCCTAATTTCATCACAGTATCTATTTCCTCAACACCTGCAACACCGTTATAAAGGGTTTCAATAGACTCGTTGATCATTGGCATTAATATTCTGTTAGCCACAAATCCAGGATAATCATTTACTTCGGTTGGTGTTTTACCCAATGTTTTAGAAAGTTCCATAATGGTATTGGTAACCTCGTCGCTGGTATTATAACCTCTAATGATCTCAACTAATTTCATAATTGGTACAGGATTCATAAAATGCATGCCAATGACTTGCTCTGGTCTCGATGTCACGGAAGCAATATGGGTTATGGAAATTGATGAGGTATTAGTTGCTAAGATGGTATCATCCGGACAGTCTTCATCTAATTGTTTAAAAATTTTAAGTTTTAAGTCTATATTTTCTGTTGCTGCCTCAACCACAAGTCCGGCATATTCTACGCCGTCTGAAATATCAGAATAGACGGTAATATTATTGAGAGTATTCGTTTTGTCTTCTTCGGTGATTTTCTCTTTGGCTACCATTCTATCTAAGTTTTTAGATATGGTTTCAATCCCTCGCTTTAAAGACGCTTCATTAATATCTATGAGTTGTACTTTAAAACCAGATTGGGCAAATGTATGTGCTATGCCGTTTCCCATTGTTCCTGCACCAATAACTGCAACATTTTTCATGCTCTTTGAATATTTTTTATAATGTTATTAAAATTGATTTATAATCATTGTTGCTACACGTAGTGCTTCTGTGCCATCGTGTAGCGTAACAACCGGTTTTGTATTTGTATTTATTGCGTTAGCAAAAGATTCTAACTCATCTAAAATAGCGTTGTTAGCTTGTATCTCTGGGTTATCAAAAT
>JABDIQ010000202.1 GCA_013003655.1 Winogradskyella sp.
GAAGAATCCGCTAGAAAAACCAATTGGTTTTGCTTATCTCTTGCTAAAAAACGCTGCTTAACTCTTAAAAATTCTTTGAATTCTTCACTTTTTTCGTCTTCCACTGACACCCAACAGGCTTTATGGACATTTAAATTTTCATACGTGCATTTAGCACCATACTCATGTTCTAACCTGTACTGTATTACTTCGTATTGCAGTGCGCCTACTGTGCCAATTACTTTTCTACCATTCATTTCTAGAGTAAATAATTGTGCAACACCTTCATCCATTAACTGATCAATACCTTTGTAAAGTTGTTTAGCTTTTAAAGGATCTGCATTATTTATGTATCTAAAATGCTCTGGAGAAAAACTAGGTATACCTCTGTAGTTAATTACCTCTCCTTCAGTTAACGTATCACCGATTTTAAAATTACCAGTGTCGTGCAATCCTACGATATCACCAGGATATGAAACATCAACGATTTCTTTTTTCTCTGCAAAAAATGCATTGGGGCTAGAGAATTTTAATTTCTTATCATGCCTTACATGAAGATAAGGTGTATTTCTCTTAAACTCCCCCGAAACAATTTTAATAAAAGCCAAACGGTCTCTATGGTTAGGGTCCATATTGGCATGAATTTTAAAAACAAATCCACTAAACTTTTTCTCCTCAGGTAATACTAGACGTTCTTCACTTTGTTTAGGTCGTGGTTTAGGGGCTATGTCAACAAAACAGTCTAAGAGTTCTCTTACACCAAAGTTATTTAAAGCCGATCCAAAAAATACAGGTTGTAATTCGCTATCTAGATATTTGGTTCTGTCAAACTTGGGGTAGATGCCTTCAACAAGTTCTATGTTTTCTCTCAGTTGTTCGGCAGGTTTGTTTCCTATAAGTGTTTCAAGTTCTTCAGAATTAAGATCAGAAATTTTAATAGTCTCTTCTATGTCTTTTCGGCTATCACCACTAAAAAGATTAATGTTTTTTTCCCACAAATTATAGATGCCCTTAAAATCATATCCCATGCCTATAGGGAAACTCAACGGTACAACTTTTAATCCTAACTTCTGTTCAACTTCATCTAGTAGATCAAAAGCATCTTTTCCTTCTCTATCTAGCTTATTAATAAAGACAATCATGGGTATGTTTCGCATGCGGCATACCTCCACAAGTTTTTCGGTTTGTTCCTCTACACCTTTAGCTACATCAATAACAACAATTACACTATCTACTGCAGTTAAAGTTCTAAAAGTGTCTTCAGCAAAATCCTTATGACCTGGTGTATCTAGTATGTTAATCTTTATACCGTTGTATTCAAACGCAAGAACAGACGTAGCAACCGAAATTCCTCGTTGTCGCTCAATCTCCATAAAATCACTAGTGGCGCCTTTTTTAATCTTATTACTTTTAACGGCGCCTGCTTCTTGTATGGCTCCGCCAAATAAAAGTAGTTTTTCGGTTAAAGTGGTTTTACCGGCATCAGGATGCGATATAATACCAAAAGTGCGTCTGCGTTTAATTTCGTCTGTAAACTTCAATTCAAAAAATTTTGTGCAAAGATAGAAGTTATTGATTCATTTATATGTCAAAAGGAATGATCAATTTATTCAACGATAATAATATTGAAA
>JABDIQ010000206.1 GCA_013003655.1 Winogradskyella sp.
CTAGAACAATTAATAAGTTCTGGAATCACTAATCGTATTAGCGAATCTCAACTTAAGATGTCTAGGACAGACAAGGTTGTGATGGATAACCTTGCAAAAACAAGTTACAAGGCGTATGTAGATTTTAAGAATCATCCTAAATTCTTATCTTATTTAGAACGAATGAGCACCTTAAAATACTACGCAAAAACCAATATAGGCAGTAGACCATCTAAACGTGGAAAGTCCTCAGAATTGGTATTCTCTGATTTAAGAGCCATACCATTTGTAGGCAGCTGGAGCCAGCTTAAGCAAAACGTACCTGGATTTTATGGTGTAGGAACAGCTTTAAAGAAATACGACGATAAAGGTGATTTTAAAAAAGTGAAGCAGCTTTATAAAAATTCTAGTTTCTTTAGAACTCTCATAGAAAATAGCATGATGTCCTTATCTAAATCATTTTTTGATCTTACAAAATACATGGGTGAAGACCCCGAGTTTGGTGAGTTTTGGCAGCTTATTTATGACGAATACAAAACCACAATGAGACTTATTTTAAAACTTACAGGTTACAAAACGTTAATGGAAGAAGAACCGGCTGGTAAGGCTTCTATACAAGTTAGAGAAGCTATTGTATTACCTCTGTTGACCATTCAGCAATTTGCACTCAAAAAAATACAAGAGTTAGAGAAAGCAGATGAGGTAGATAAAGCACAGATAGCTGTGTATGAAAAAATGGTAACAAGATCACTATTTGGTAATATTAATGCCAGTAGAAATTCAGCCTAAAAAAAGATATCTTGCGCCAATCTAAATGTATTAGCATGGGCCTCTACAATAATTTTAATGTCTGACGAGTAACCTCCGCCCATACTGCACATTAAAGGGATACCTAAATCTTTACAGGTTTGTAATACAAATCTATCGCGTTCTTTACATCCGTCTAGGGTGAGCGCAAGTTTACCAAGTTTATCAGATTCAATGATATCAACTCCACATAAGTAATAAATAAAGTCGGGTTGATGTGAGTCTATAAGTTTAGGCAAAGTGTCTTTTAGAATATTTAAATACAAATCATCAGTGGTATTATCTTCTAAGGCTATATCCAAATCACTTATCTCTTTTTTAAAAGGATAATTACTTTTGCCATGCATTGAAAATGTAAATACACTTATATCATTGGTAAAAATTTCTGCAGTACCATTGCCTTGATGCACATCTAGATCTACAATTAAAATGTTTTTAGCAAGTGATTTTTGTTGAAGATATCTTGCGCCTATAGCCTGGTCGTTCAATAAACAAAATGCTTCACCTCTATTTGTGTAAGCATGATGAGTACCTCCTGCAATATTCATAGCAATGCCATATGTTATGGCGTACTCACTCGCCTTCATTGTACCATCTGCTATTACGACCTCACGTTCTACTAAGACTTCGCTTAAAGGAAATCCTATTTTACGAGCTGCGCGTTGATCTAAAGTGATATTGACTAAATCGTAATAATAGTTAGGATCATGCACACTTAAAATGTGTTTGTCGTTTGGCTTTGTTGGACCAAAAAAATTAATCGCCGCACAAGTACCTTCATGAATTAACTGTTGAGGTAGTAGCTCATATTTTTCCATAGGAAAACGATGTCCCTTTGGTAAAGGATGGTTATATATAGGATGATAAGCTATTTTTAACACGTTATGGTATGCAATTATTCTATTTCAATAATTTGAGATACTAGTGAATTGTTGTTGCTAATACCTTCAATATATAGTGAAACACCTTCGGAAAACGTAATAGGAATCTTTAAACTAACGTTACCATTTGCGTCTGGTTTTAGATTAGAAAACCATGCAATAACACCATATTCTTTAAAGAATCTGGTTTTATAAAATTGATAAACTGGCGTATAATATTTCTGTGGTGCATCAAAGGTCAATGGAAAATCAAATTCCGCTAATTTTTCAGATTGCTGATTACGGTAATAATAATCTGGACTTGTATAGATTTTTATGTATCCCGCTTGTCCACCTCTTAATCCGCCACCAGAACCAGAGGTTTGTGCTTCTATATAATCTACGATTTCTAAGTTTATAGTGGATAAGATATTCAAGGATCCGCCTTGGGTAAGTAATGCGTCATCCAAATAGACCATTGGTGTACTTGGGCCCCAAGTTACTCGAGGATTAGAAATGGTAAAATTATTATTAAAAGCATCATAGCTGGCTCTAAAGCCAGTACGACTATTTAT
>JABDIQ010000222.1 GCA_013003655.1 Winogradskyella sp.
TTCTTGGCTTCAATAGCGTTGCTGTACTCCGCAACCAGGGCTAAATTCGGATGATTATTCACCAGCTTTGCAACTGCCATTCGCTGCATAGATGAATCGTCAACAACTATACTTCTTAATTTCATAAAGGGTTGATTTGTGGGGTTAAATCATCGACAAATTACATAAAAATCGGGTTCAACTGCAATTAAAATCGTTTAAATACAGCAAAAGTTGTGAACAAAATACTACATGAAATTGTCGATAATGCGCATAATTTAGGTTTATAGGTTAAGTTTAATTTGAGTGATTATAGTACCAATAACGAAGAAATATTTAATTTCTTGTAATTAGAGGGAAGAATTATTACTTTTGCGCTCCTAAAAATAGTATAACAATATGAATCATTACGAAACTGTTTTCATTTTAAATCCCGTTCTATCTGATGTTCAGATAGAGGAAACAGTTAAGAAATTTGAGGATTTCTTAATTAAGAATGACGCCAAAATGGTGGCAAAAGAGAATTGGGGCCTGAAAAAATTGGCATATCCCATACAGCACAAGAAAAGTGGCTTTTATCATTTGTTCGAATTTACGGCTCCTGGTGAAGTGATCGCTCCTTATGAGCAGGAATTTCGAAGAGACGAACGTATTATGCGTTTCTTAACCGTAAAATTGGATAAGCACGCTATTGAGTGGGCAGAAAAAAGAAGAACAAGACAAAAAGCTAAAGCGTAAGGAATATGGCAACATTACAACAACAAGCAAAAGGAAAGAAAGACGGAGAGATTCGTTATCTAACCCCATTAAACATTGAGACCAATAAACAGAAGAAATACTGTCGTTTTAAAAAGTCGGGTATTAAGTACATCGATTACAAGGACCCGGATTTCTTAATGAAATTGGTAAACGAACAAGGTAAGTTACTTCCCAGAAGACTTACAGGTACTTCCTTGAAGTATCAGAGAAAAGTAGCTCAGGCGGTCAAAAGAGCAAGGCATATTGCCTTAATGCCGTACGTTGGAGATTTATTAAAATAAAAAGAAACAGATCATGGAACTTATTTTAAAAGAAGACGTACAAAACCTTGGTTTTAAAGACGATGTAGTTTCGGTAAAGAATGGCTTCGGCAGAAATTACCTGATCCCGCAAGGACTTGCCACTATGGCAACTCCTTCTGCGAAGAAAGTACTTGCAGAGAATTTAAGACAAAAGGCACATAAAGAGAAAAAGATCGTTGATGCAGCTAATAAAACTGCAGAAGCTTTAAAACAATTAGAGGTTAAGATCCCAGCTAAGGTTGGAGCCGGCGATAAATTGTTTGGTTCAGTAACTAATGGAGACCTTTCCGATGCTCTTGCAAAAGAAGGTCATGAGATAGATAAGAAATACATTCTGATCAAAGGTGGCGCCATTAAAAGAGCCGGTCCG
>JABDIQ010000016.1 GCA_013003655.1 Winogradskyella sp.
TTTATTTATTCGTACACTACCAGTCAATACGGTACGGGTTCTTACATCTTTAAATCTTCAGATAACGCAGTATCCTGGCAGTTAATTAAACAATACGATGATGTCATTGGTGAAACACTTTTAGTGGATGAAAATTACATCAGTTACATTAGACCTTCAAATCCTGATAATGCTGCAGATAATATGATATTTTCAGAAAGCACTGATGGTGGCAATACATGGCAAGATATTACTGAAATCGATGCTCAAATTCTAAGCCCTTTTAATACTAATCAGCAAATTTCTGTTAATGAAATTTTCTCATCCAATTTTTCTGATTTGAGGTATTCTAATGATAAAGGGCAAACATGGCAGACAATAACAATTCCTGCAGGTTTTGAGCTGTGGGATTATCAATTTATAGACGACCAAACAGGATACATAACATTACAAGATTTTAGTATTCCTAAAACAACGTTTTTTAAAACAGAAAACAGAGGCGTCACCTGGGAGGAGATCATTAGTTTTACTGGAGAAGATAGCTTCCCTGGCTATAATTTTAAAGTAACATCAGGTAATAAACTAGTGATATATCCTAGTCAAAATACAGGTATGCTTTATTTGTATGAGAATAATAGTGTAACTGAGAAACCGTTCGATTTTTATACGGCAAAATTTCAGATCATTAACGAGACTACATTTATACTTGTTAATAATGATTTTGAACTTTTCATCAGCTATGACAATGGCGATAATTGGGTACAGAGATTCTTTATTAATACAGATTATGTAATTCCTGAGATCTACGTAGAAAGTGAAGAGAGCATTTTTCTATGGAAGTATAATTATATAGAGCAACTTAAAAATTATTATCCAGATCCACCAGATGTTATAAAAGGGGAAATATCTGTTCAGGTTGGCCAATCATATACTTACGATGTGCCGTTAAATTTATTTACATATCTAGAATGGGATGCAACAGATGGCCTAATAACAGCTAATATTAATAATAATGCAGTGAGAGCCACAGTAAGATGGTTGTCGCCTGGAAATCATTATGTCAGAGCACGATATGTTAATGATTGTGGACCTTCAGAATATGCCGAATTACAAGTAAATGTAGCGCCTTTGAATATAGATAATGACAATTTTTTAATCACCACTACCAGCGAGACATGCTTGGAGACTAATAACGGAATTATAAATATATCTGCCGATCAATCGTATAACTATACGGCAACAATAAACGGGCAGACTTTTAATTTTAATACGGAGTTAACTATTGAAGATTTAGCTCCTGGCAATTACGAATTGTGTATAACTGTTCCGCCAACTACATTTCAGCAATGTTACATCGTAGTTATAGAAAGCGCAGATTCGCTAACCGGTAGGATTGAAAGTAGGTCCTCGGATGCTGTCGAAATAACCATCGAAACAGGCACACCGCCTTTTAAGATCTATAAGAACAATCAACTCCTACAAGTAACAGACGCCCAAAGCATTATTGTAAATGCCAATGAAGGAGATCAATTTAATGTTGTATCAAAAAATGCCTGCGAAGGTGAATTAAATATGATTTATTCTGGAGATGGAATAAGTGTTTTTCCTAATGCTACAACTGGTAATGCAAAGCTTGTGTCTTTGTATTCATTAAAAGGTAAAACAGTAATGATCTATACGGTAGATGGTAGATTAGTACAATCCAGACGCATCACAACTGATAACGATATAGATATTGATATTTCAAATGAAATGAGTGGTGTTTATTTTTTAAGGATAGGAAATAACACTAATGATGTTATTAAACTTATAAAACTATAATATGAAAAGAATCGTTCTATTATTATTTACAATATTGGTTGCTTGTAGTTCAGGTTCTACTGCTGATTCTGAACCCAACAATCCGCCATCAACACCATCATTGTTTTATCCTACCAATAATTTATTTTGTATCGATAGTACTATTGAGTTTGAGTTTACAGCGGCTATTGACCCTGACGGTGATGCCATTAGCTATGAAATAGAATTTTCAACTAATAGCTCTTTTTCTGCTGATGTTGTTGTTTATACATCAAGTAGCAGAATCAACACCTATACTCTAGGTACAGGACAAACTTATTTTTGGAGAGTTAGAGCCATAGATAGCAGAGGACTTTATGGTGAATATTCTGATGTGTATACATTCTTTACGCAATCAGAAGGACAAGTTAATAATCTGCCATATACACCAGTTTTAATTCAACCACAGATCAATTCAACTATTAATAGTGCAAATATTAATCTTCAGTGGTCATGCATTGATATAGATGGAGATCAATTGGTTTATGATGTTTACTTAGACCAAAATAATCCTCCTGAAACGCTGTTACTAGAGGACTATTCTGAATCTTCATGGAGTTTAACCTTAGAAAATTCTACTGCCTATTATTGGCGAGTCGTGGCCAAGGACACTAATAGTGCCGAAACTATTGGGCAAGTTTGGAGTTTTAATACAAATTAAAGTTTTGGTACACAACTGCCAGATGATTGTCTTTGCTTTATTAAAAAGGTGATGCGTTTAAATGCTCAACTATTGCTTTCTTAGCAATAAAAATGGCGATTATTAGCGTAACCATACCACCTATCCATATGCCTGGCACAAAATCTATAAATAAGAAGTAATCGTACAGGGTATGAAAAAGAATGGGTACCAAAATAGATAATGCAATGAAGAGGAATTTGGGCTTCTTACCACTTTTGGCTTTACCTAAATAATAACCCATAATTACTGCAAATACAAAATGTGCAGGTACAGGCATTATCATTCTAAAAAAGGCTAAAGTTGCGTCTCCTTGCAACACAAAGGTGAGATTTTCAACCGTTGCGAAGCCCATGCCCACAAAAACAGAATACACAATACCATCAAAAGGTTCATCAAAATGCTTATTAGGATAAATGATAAGAATTACGATTAAAAACTTTAAAAGCTCTTCGGTTGTGGCCACAGTTAAAGCTTCATATCCCTTATTGAGAAGACTATTTTCACCATCGATAAAGTCCAATAAGAAATTTAATATATCAATGTCTAGGTATAAATTTATCGCACCTAGTATAAAGGCAAGTGCTAGCAACCATAACGGCTCTTTGTTTTGGACATCTAGATTATAAATAAACGTCATGATAAGAAATCCTGGAAAAATAGATAAACTTACAAGTAGTAGATCATAGAATTTAAGAATTTCAATCAATACAAGTGGATAAAACAAAACAACATATAGTGTTGTTATGATTACACTCATGAATAAACTTTTTTTAATTATTCTATGCATTATATTTTAGAATTTTAATGACACCATCCATTCATCAAACGATTTATTAGTATTACCAACTTCAAATGCCCTTGCCCATCCAAAGGATATGGTTGACGATAAATGAGAAAACATAACCAATTTAGTATCTATTTGAAATCCAATATTTCTAAAACTTTCTGAATCTCTTATATATGAGATCTGATTGTTGTTAGTGATAGGCTGAAAGTTTTTAGTAAATAAACCACCTGCAAAAAGCGTGAGATGCGAATGTGTGGCAAATAGATTAAAGAATCCGATCTTTCTATACCGTACTGGAGGTAATGCAAGTTCTAAGGTAGATTTAAAGTAACTTTTAGCAATGATGGTTCTTTCTGCATCATAGCCAAGGCCAGCAAAGGCAAAAGGACCTCTATACATTTTAGATGCATATTGGTCTATATAATTGTTTCCGAATGCTGCAAAGCCAAATCGGGTAAATGGATTTATATTTTTGCTAAAAGCATTCCCAAACGAGTTTCTAATCCAAAATGATGTATGGTCTACAGGTAGCTGAAATCCTAGATCAAAGGTTCCACTAATCTTAGGGAAAAAATTACCTTTTGTAATTGAGTTAGATAATACCAATGACGACTTTATTCCTTTTTCAGCGTCAACAGCGCCAACGGATCCTTTTAGATCTCTGTAACTTAACGATGCGTCTATGTTGTAAAAAAGATTAGTATCAAAATCATCATCAGAAAAATTGATCTGTTGAAATTCTGGAGATTGATTAAGGCCATAAAAAACACTTGTACCAACATTTAAATCCAGATTTCTAGGGTTATCAAATATCAGTGAACGCTGATAGTTGATTCCGGCATTAATACCCTTTCTTGAGCGAATGGTTGGACCAAATAAATCGTAAAAATTGGCTTGGTTATAGGTGGCATAAAAATCATATTTACCGGATAGGAAACCACTCAATTTAGCTGAGGTATAATTGAATGACGCATGCCATTGTTCACTGTTGTCAATATCTCCATTTAAGTTTATAAGATCGTTCTCCCACGCGTTTGG
>JABDIQ010000234.1 GCA_013003655.1 Winogradskyella sp.
AAGATGTAAAAACCATTATTAACAATGCCTTTGAAAATCGCGTGATTATTAAGGATAGACAACAGCTTAATGATGCGCTTTACAAAATGTTGAATACCGAGAATCTGGCTATTTATTTAATTTTTACATTAGTTATAATTATAGCGCTATTCAATGTTATTGGGTCTATCATTATGATGATATTAGATAAAAAGGCCTCTTTAAATACCCTCTTTAATTTAGGCGTAGAAATAAAAGACATTAAGTCTATCTTCTTTTTTCAGGGAAGTCTTTTAACTATTTTTAGTGGTGTTATTGGTCTTGCTATAGGATGTATAATTGTGTTTCTGCAACAAAATTTTCAATTGGTTATGTTAACACCGAACTTGCCATACCCTGTAAGATTTAATATAGCCAATGCATTTATAGTTATTACAACTATTGCTGTTTTAGGATTTATTGCGTCAAGAATTGCTTCACAACGCATTAACAAACAACTGTTAGCTAATCTTTAAGTCTTTAAACTCATAGCCCGCAAACTTTTCAAGAACCTCATCAAACGCATTGAACACATCAACAGCGTCATCACTGGTCACCATTTTCATACGGTATTCTTTAAAGTTGGGTATGCCTTTAAAATAGTTTGTGTAGTGTCTTCGTGTTTCAAAAACTCCTAATTTCTCGCCTTTCCATTCTATGGACATTTGCAGGTGTCTGCGCGCTGCCTCAACACGCTCTTCTAAGGAAATCGGTTCAAGGTGAGTTCCTGTTTTAAAGAAATGCTTTACTTGTTTAAAAAACCAAGGATTACCAATAGAGGCGCGCCCAATCATTGCGCCATCCAATCCGTATTCATCTCTCATTTCTACGGCCTTCTCAGGACTGTTGACATCACCATTACCAAAAACAGGTATGTGCATTCGAGGGTTGTTCTTAACTGCTGCTATGGGTTTCCAGTCGGCATCACCTTTATACATTTGAGCTCTTGTTCTACCATGAATAGCAATGGCTTTACATCCCACATCTTGAAGGCGTTCAGCTACTTCAACAATCTTAATAGAATCGTGATCCCAACCCAATCTGGTCTTAACCGTTACAGGAAGTTTTGTACGCTTCACCATCTCTGCGGTAAGCTTTTCCATTAGACAAATATCCTTCAAAATTCCAGCTCCAGCGCCTTTACTTACCACCTTTTTAACTGGACATCCAAAGTTAATGTCAATAATGTCTGGGTTAGATTTCTCAACAATGTCAATGGTTTGAAGCATGCTATCCATATTAGCACCAAAAATTTGAATACCAACTGGGCGCTCTTTTTCGTATATGTCTAGCTTCATAACGCTTTTAGCTGCGTTGCGTATTAGCCCTTCACTAGACACAAACTCGGTATAGACAACATCTGCTCCTTGCTCTTTACAAAGCGCTCTAAATGGCGGATCACTAACGTCCTCCATTGGTGCTAATAAAAGTGGAAAATCGGGAAGCTCTATGTTATCTATTTTAACCATTTTAAAATTTAACTTTTGTGCTTATAAGACTATCTCCGCGTTTCACAGAGATGCTGGTTTCATCGCCTTCATTAAATACAGATAGCGCTCTCATATAGCTCATCATGTCTACAATTGTACTGTCTCCTAGCTTTATAACTATATCTCCTTTTTGCAATCCTGCATTCACCGCTGGTGTATCTTCTCTTGTCCCATCAATTCGCATTCCTTCACCATCGAATAAATAATCTGGTACAACGCCTAAACCAACTTTAAATCGCGGTGTTTCTTCACTCTCATTTTTAGTTTTTCTAAACGCCAGTTCACCGTTATCATCAAGATCTGAAATTACATTAAATATATAATCAGAAATGAGCTTCATTCCTTCATAGTTCAACTTTTCGGAATCATCGCTTGGCTTATGATAATCCTCGTGCTGACCTGTAAAAAAGTGTAATACAGGGACATCAATTAAATAAAACGAGGTGTGATCTGAAGGGCCAACGCCGCTTTCATTTTCAATTAATTTAAAATTATCGTTGTGTGCGCCTAGCACTTGCTTAAACATTGGTGACGTTCCAGTGCCATAAACAGCAAGCGTACTATCAGCCTTCATGCGTCCAACCATGTCCATGTTTATCATATAATTTATACTCTGAGCATCAATGGTTGGGTTTTTA
>JABDIQ010000269.1 GCA_013003655.1 Winogradskyella sp.
GAGGGTCATTTTAGTGAAGTATTTAATTATGAAGACTCAAAAGACATTTTTGGTAGTTATCTCACTGCCGATAAAAAGGCTTTGGTAGTAGTAAATGCAGATGTTACCGTTTCTTATAATCTTAGTAAATTAACGTACAATGCAGATGAGGCCAACAAAGTACTTACCATTACTAACATTCCAGAAGAAGAAATTTCTATTTATCCTGAGCTGGAATATTATGATGTTCAGGCAGATTTTTTAAATCCGTTTGAAGCCAAAGATTATAATACCATCAAAGACAGAGTAAAAGAAAATTTGATTGAAAAAATTAATCAATCTAAACTCAAAACAAATGCGCAGAATAGATTAATTAGTGAGCTTTCTAAATTCTTTATTCTAACAAATACTTTAGGTTGGGAGTTAAAATATAATACCCAAGTTGTCGAATCTACAGACGAATTAAAAAAACTAGTGCTTTAATGTGGATCTAAGGCTATTAATGCCACCTCCATTAATAGCGTCTATTTTGTTTAATTTTAAAAAATTGGTTGCTCTATCAGATCGGGCACCACTTGCGCAATACGCAATGACTGGTTTCTTCAATTTTAGAATTTCCTCAACGCGGTATTCTAGTTCTTGCAGCGGAATATGCAATGCACCTGGAAGATGACCTTGTGAAAATTCGTCATTACTTCTTACGTCCAATAAAACAGCATTCTTTTCTAGATAGATATTGATCGCTTCAGATTTATTTCCAAACAATAGATTTAAAAGTCCCATAGATTTTATTTTTTGTAAAAATCAGTATTCTAAATATTATAGATAGTAACTTTAGTTACACTTCTGGTAAATTAATTAAAAACTCACTAATTTGGCCAAAGGATATCAATGAGTTGAAAACAGAAAACCGAAAAACTGAAATTGTACGTGTAGCCGCACATCTTTTCAAAGAAAAAGGCTATAGCGCTGTAACCATGAGAGATTTGGCTAAAACTATGGGTATTAAAGCTGCAAGTCTCTATAATCATATAGAATCTAAACAATCCATACTTCAGGATATTATTGTTTCAATCGCAGAAGAATTCACTCAAGGGATGTCTTCGATATTGGCTGAATCTTCAAATTCTATCGATAAATTAAATAAGATCATTAGCCTTCATGTTACAATTGCTTCTAAAAATGCAGACGGCATGGCTGCTTTAAATACAGATTGGATGCATCTCGAAGATAAACTAAATTACTACTTAGACCTTCGTAACTCTTACGAGGAAAATTTCCGAAAAATTATTCAAGCAGGTATTGATAACAATGAAATAAAAAATGAAAATGTTGAGGTCATCTTATTTTCTTTACTCTCAACATTAAGATCCTTGTATCTGTGGATTCCAAAAAAGGAAAACTTAAATGAAGCGCAATTAGCCTCTAGCTTAAGCCATATTCTTATCAAAGGAATTAACACATAGTTAAGAATAAATTTTGTAAATTTGTATTCAAAACTAACAGGTGTTAGTTTTTTTTACGAAGATGCTAAAACGTTTTCGTGGAGCAATAATCATTAATGTAACTATTTGTAAAATTCATGGCGGATTTCCATAAAGTTAAACTGGCAGATATTTATAAGGAAACCGATGATACTTCGGTATTGACTTTTGATATTCCTCAAGAATTGAAAGAAAATTTTAAATTTCATCAAGGCCAACATTTAACATTAAGACAAGTAATTGATGGAGAAGACATTCGTAGGTCATATTCGCTATGCTCTAGTCCGCTTGAAGATAAGTGGCAAGTAGCTGTAAAGCAAATACCAGGTGGTAAATTTTCAACCTACGTAAATGAACAATTAAAATCAAATGAACTTCTTGAGATAATGGCGCCTAGTGGCACTTTTGGTGTAGAGGTATTGCCACAAGCAAGTAAGAATTATTTGTTTTTTGCCGCTGGCAGTGGTATTACACCAATTATGTCAATGATTAAGACGCATCTAGCGGCAGAACCTAACTCTACATGTAAGTTGTTTTATGTCAATAAAACCGCAAAATCCATTATCTTTAAAGAAGAGTTAGAACAGCTTAGAAACACATACTTCGGTAGGTTAGAGATCTACTATTTTTTAACCAAGGAAAAGAGAGATATAGACCTCTTTAATGGTAGGTTTGATGATGATAAGATGAAGGTGTTAACTAATACGTTCATTGATATTCCAGATACTAGTGAGGTGTTTTTGTGCGGACCAGAAACTATGGTTAATTACGTAAGTGACTTTCTAATAAAAGCTGGCTTGCCAAAAGAATTGATCCATTTTGAATTGTTTGTTTCAGGCCTATCAGAAGAAGATATAAAACGTCAAGAACGTCTGGCCAAACAGAATGTAGAAGGTGTAGAAGTCACTATAGTAGATGGAGGTAAAGAGTTTTTGTTTACCATGACCAAGGACTATGATAACATATTAGATGCAGCTCTAAATGCCGGAGCAGACTTACCATTTGCCTGTAAAGGTGGTGTATGTAGCACCTGTAAATGCCAGGTTGTAGATGGTGAAGTAGAGATGAAAATTAACTATGCACTTGAGGATAAAGAAGTAGCACAAAATTATGTCCTTAGTTGCCAGGCTGTACCAACAACACCAAAGGTTGTTGTTGATTTTGATGTATAATATTTGAAAAAGAAAAATAGAATTAAACCCTTTTTAAGATGAGTGAAGATCAGATTAAAAATTTAGAAGCTCAGTTTGAAGCACGTATAGCGCGTGACGAGAAAATTGAGCCAAAAGATTGGATGCCAGAGAAATATCGTCAAACCCATATTCGGCAGATATCTCAGCATGCCCATTCAGAGATTGTTGGTATGCTCCCTGAAGGTAACTGGATTACCAGAGCACCTTCCTTAAGACGTAAAGTTGCACTCTTAGCCAAAGTACAAGACGAAGCAGGTCATGGATTATACCTGTATAGTGCTTGTGAAACTTTAGGGATATCTAGAGATGAATTGTTTGACCAATTACATACTGGAAAAGCAAAATACTCAAGCATTTTTAATTACCCAACAATAACTTGGGCAGACATGGGTGCTATTGGATGGTTGGTAGATGGTGCTGCCATTATTAATCAAGTACCATTGTGTAATACGTCATACGGACCATATGCAAGAGCAATGATCCGTGTATGCAAGGAGGAAAGTTTTCACCAACGTCAAGGTTATGAGATCATGATGACACTGGCTAATGGCACTCCAGAGCAAAAAGAAATGGCGCAAGATGCACTTAATAGATGGTGGTGGCCTTCACTGATGATGCTTGGGCCATTAGATTCAGAGTCTGTACATACCGAGCAATCGATGAAATGGAAGCTTAAGCGTAAAACAAATGATGAACTGCGTCAACAATTTATCGATCAAACGGTACCACAGGCAGATGCAATTGGCTTAACCATTCCAGATCCAGATCTCAAATGGAACGAAGAAAAAGGAAGTTATGATTTCGGTGAAATAGACTGGGATGAGTTTTGGCAAGTTGTTAAAGGTCATGGACCTTGTAATAAAGAACGGATGAACGCAAGAGTATCGGCATGGGAAAATGGTGAATGGGTTAGAGATGCAGCAATTGCATATGCCGAAAAGCAACAAGAATATAAATCTAAACAAGCAGTCTAATGAAAAAGAAATGGCCACTTTGGGAAGTCTTCGTACGAAGCAAAAACGGATTAGAACATCGTCATTTTGGTAGTCTACATGCAGCAGATGCAGAAATGGCGCTTGAAAATGCTAGAGATGTATATACAAGGCGTAATGAAGGTGTAAGTATTTGGGTTGTAGAGTCTAAACACATTACAGCGTCTAATCCAGAACACAACGGTGAGCTGTTTGAGCCTGCTCAAGATAAAGTTTATCGCCACCCAACGTTTTATAATGTGCCAGATGATGTAAAACACATGTAATGAAAAACACAGATTTATATAACTATATTCTCGGTATTGCAGATAATACACTCATACTCGGTCAACGTCTCGGCGAATTGTGCGGACATGGACCAAGTTTAGAAACAGATATTGCTTGCACTAATATTTCTTTAGATCTGTTTGGGCAAACTAGAAGTTACTTTCAGTATGCAGCAAAATTAAAGGGTGGTGATTCAACTGAAGATTCCATAGCCTTTTTAAGAACAGAAAGACAATATGTTAATGTGTTGCTTGTAGAGCAACCCAATAAAGATTTTGCATTCACTATTGCAAGACAGTTTTTGTTTGATGTGTTTCATCATTTATTTCTTGAACAATTACAACAAAGTAAGGATGTTAATCTTTCGGCCATTGCCAATAAGGCGATTAAAGAAGTAAGTTATCATCAACGATTTTCATCAGACTGGGTGAAACGTCTTGGAGACGGAACAGCAGAGAGTAAAGAGCGCATGCAAGATGCTATAAATGATTTGTGGCGATACACAGATGAATTATTTCACACAACAGATTCTGATTTAGTCATGATAAAAGAAGGGATAGGCGTTGATGTAAAGAAATTCAAGGATAGCTATTATCAAAGAGTGAATGAGATATTAGAAGAGGCAAAGTTAGAAATTCCAGAGTCAAAATATTTCCAAAAGGGAGGCAAAAAAGGTATTCATACAGAACATATGGGTTATATTTTGAGTGATATGCAATATATGCAACGCACCTATCCAAACATGACGTGGTAAGATGACAGTAGTTGAAGGCGTACATATTGACGAAGAATTAATTCCGATACTCGTTGAGGTATCAGATCCCGAAATTCCTGTACTCTCAATATTAGATATGGGTGTAGTACGTTCTGCACTAGTTGCAGATAAGCACGTACACGTAAAAATTACACCGACCTATAGTGGTTGTCCTGCAATGGATGTCATAGGTGATGATATAAAAAAAGCATTAGAAAAAAAAGGCTATACGGCAGAAGTGGAATTGATCTTGTCACCTGCATGGACTACAGATTGGATTACGCCAAGAGGACGAAAAGCATTGGAAGATTATGGCATTGCAGCACCACTTGATGCAGAAGCGGATAAGGATGTGTTGCTGCATGGAAAACGATTGGTAAAATGCCCACAATGTGGATCAACAAATACAAAAATGGTAAGTCAGTTTGGGTCAACGGCGTGCAAAGCACAATTTCAATGTAATGATTGCCAGGAGCCTTTTGACTATTTTAAATGCCTTAAATAATGTTAGGATTACGTACTACAATATATAAAGTTGAGGATTTAGAAAAGGCCAAAGCATGGTACTCAAAGGCATTTGGAGTACAGCCATACTTTGATGAACCGTTCTATGTAGGTTTTAATATTAAAGGCTATGAATTAGGTCTTCTACCAGACGACTCCATAAAAGGAGATAATGTATTCTCGTATTGGGGCGTAGATGATATTCAAAATGAATACAATCGCTTATTAGAGATAGGAGCATCAGAGCATGAGCACCCAACTAATGTTGGTGGCGATATTATGGTTTGCTCAGTTAAGGATCCCTGGGAAAATATTATAGGATTGATCTATAACCCTCACTTTAAAATACCCAATTAATATGAGTTCTATTGAACTAAATATAAAAAATAAGGTTGCAACTATTAGCTTAAATAGGCCAGACGTCTTTAATAGCTTCAATCGTGAAATGGCATTTCGCCTGCAAAAGGTACTGGATGGTTGTGAAGTTAATGATGAGGTCAGAGCCATTGTCTTAACAGGTAACGGAAAAGCATTTTGTGCCGGTCAAGATCTTAAAGAAGTCACAGATCCAACATTAAATCCTGGCTTCAAGAAAATATTAGATGAGCATTATAATCCTATTATTTTAAAAATACGACACCTAAAAAAGCCAGTAATAGCTGCCGTAAATGGTGTTGCAGCTGGTGCTGGTGCTAATATAGCTTTGGCTTGCGATATTGTTATAGCCCATGACAAGGTAAATTTCATTCAGGCATTTAGCCTTATAGGGTTAATACCAGACAGTGCAGGCACTTTTATATTACCTCGATTGGTTGGGTTTCAAAAAGCTACAGCTTTAGCAATGTTGGGCGATAAGGTTACCGCAGAAGAGGCGGAGCAGATGGGAATGATCTACAAATGCGTGCCATTTGAAGAATTTGAATCTACAATTAAAGTAATCAGCGATAAATTAGCCCATATGCCAACAAAAGCTTTAGGAATGATTAAAGAATTGTTTAACGCATCAATGACAAATACGCTAAAAGATCAATTAGCCATGGAGTCAAAATATCAAATAGAAGCGGCACAAAGTAAAGATTATGCCGAGGGTGTTGCAGCATTTATAGAAAAACGAAAACCGAATTTTAAAGGTCATTAATTGAATAAAGAAACTCTCATACAAGTCAAAACTCGCATTCAACCATACATTCATAAAACTCCTGTGTTAACCTCACAATTGTTGAATGAAATGAGCGGCGCAGACCTATACTTTAAGTGCGAAAATTTTCAAAAGATGGGCGCATTTAAAATGAGAGGTGCCTCTAATGCAATTCTGTCCTTAACCAATGAGGAAAAACAAAGTGGCGTTGTAACACATTCATCCGGAAATTTTGCTCAAGCAGTGTCGTTAGCAGCACAGAAATTAGGTGTTAAAGCGTATATTGTTATGCCAGAGAATGCACCACAGGTTAAAAAAAATGCAGTGAAATCATACCAAGGTGAGATCATAGAATGCGAATCTACACCTCAGGCAAGAGAAGAAACGGCTAAACGAATTAAAGACGAAAAAGGAGCATCGTTTTTACATCCTTCAAATCAAGATGAGGTTATTTATGGCAATAGCACAGCTGCCATGGAATTATTAGAAGACTATCCCGACCTCGATGTTATTGTTACACCAATAGGAGGAGGTGGATTAATTGCAGGTACAGCTTTAGCAACACAATTCTTTTCAAACAAATGTAGAGTCGTAGGTGGAGAACCAATGGAAGCCGATGATGCATACCGTTCTCTCCGTTCAGGAAAAATTGAGACTAATACTACGATCAATACCATTGCTGATGGTTTAAGAACACATTTAGGCGATAGGAACTTTCCAATTATAAAAAAATATGTAGATAAGATCATAAGAGTTGAGGAGGATGAAATTATAGAGGCGATGCAACTCATTTGGGAACGCATGAAGATCATTATTGAGCCATCGTGTGCCGTATCATTTGCAGCTGTTTTAAAAGATAAAAACGAATTTAAAAATCAAAAAGTAGGTGTCATTTTATCGGGAGGTAATGTGGATGTTAAAAATCTACCTTTTTAAATCAAAATCATGAATGTAGGTATTATTGGTTCTGGAACAATGGGAAGTGGTATAGCACAAGTTGCTGCTGCGTCTGGTTGTAAGGTAAAATTATATGATACTAATGATAAAGCGTTAGATAAAGCTAAAGCATCATTAGATAAAATTTTATCTCGTCTTATAGAGAAAGGGCGCATTGATGCTGATGAAAAAAACAGAATTCAAGCTAATATTACTTATGTCAATGCTTTAGAATCATTGTCAGATTCCAATCTAACAATTGAAGCCATTATTGAAGATCTGAATATTAAGAAAAAAGTAT
>JABDIQ010000272.1 GCA_013003655.1 Winogradskyella sp.
GTACGGCTCTATTAATTGTATAAGTGCTAGTAGTTACTATTTCATTGTATGGTCCTCCTGCTCTTGATACATATAGTTTTATAATATCTGTTACTGGATCGCATGTAAACCGTATTTTATCTCCAACGTCTAATTTTTGGTCTAATGGAAATGTATCAGAAACTCTTTCTGTTTCTACACCATTTTGAAAAATAACATAATCTAAAGTATCGGTTAATTTTGAACTCACTTTATAATGAAACCCACTATTTACTGTTATGTTATTATTAGGTATAACCAGATCATCAACTATTGAAATAAAATGTCTTTCTCCTACTAAGCCCTCTATTGTAACATCAACTTGACGCCAATCCGCTGGAATTTCTGCTTGTGCTCTACTTGTTGAAATACTTGGTATCGGTGTCTGAATATACTCGCCATCGGCTACCCCTGAAAACACATTGAGAGTATTAACATCAAACACAGGCTTTCTTACTATCTCATACCCTACTTGATCATGTTCTCCGAGGTCTATTTGTTCGGATATTTTTACGATATTTAAATCGGAGGTATTTGCAGGGTCACATGGTAATAAACGATCTAAGGAATCAGCCACTCTATAACCATCTATAATTACCCCTACATCACCCAAAGCACTATTATAATGTGTTTCAAATCCTATAATTGATTGTGATGGTTTATAAATAAATGCCTCAAAAGTATTACTACCCACAACTGTAAACCTAATTTTTAATATATCTTCAACAAATATTTGAATATCTCCATTTTCATCTCCTACGATTCTTATCTCATATTTACCAATATTAGCATATTGTGGGGCACTTTGCCGTTCTAAATTCCATAATGTCCTACTGCCTGGATTTCCGCCGTATCCTGTCGGTGTAATATATTGAGTATTTAAATATAAACTTGTTGGTTGTAATTGGTAATTTAAAGGTACCACTCCATATTCTCCAATACCAATATAAAAATTAGTATTTGTATTATTTTGTTTATCTATAAAAATGCTTAAACTGAATCTTTCAGATATTTGAAATGGGGGCGTGATGGGTATTGTAATATCTAATGTTTCATCTTGTGTAAAAGTTAATATAGAACCACTTAAAGATCCAAAATTACTTTGATTAACTATTGTTTCATTTGGTAACATTTTTTCTCTACTGCCTACTAATTCTTTATTTACCTCAATAACATTATCAGCGAATAGTAGCCAACCATTATTAATATCAGTAACTCCATTTAATTGAAGATTATTATTTAATTTTAATTCTGTATTATTAATTGTTACATCTCCATCATTTACATCTGTTAAATTTCGTATTGTTAATTCATTTAAATCAGTGTCAATATTTAAATAATCTTGTTCATCTCGTATAACTAATCCGTGTTGATTGCCATCTACTAAGTTTAAACTGGCTTTATTCTGTGTTTCGTTGTATATACTATTATAAATCGTTGTACTACCAGCAACACCTTTAAAATAAAAATATTGTTCCACACCTAAACCAGAACTTAAAAATATATTTCCCTGTGGTGTCCCCGCTACGGTTAAATTTAAAATAAAGAAGTTGGGAGGTGTAAATACTAAACTTAGTTGAACCACATCACCGCCATTTATAGTAAACGGTCCAGGTATTAAAGTTATAGTTCCTAAAGTATCTATAAGACCACATTCAAATGTAGTTGTGCTTGGTGTCTTAATTTGTACTTCATTAGTAATAGCACTAGTTAAACCTATGCCATCGTTTGGTATAAAAGGCCTAATTGTACGCCATTCATCGGTGATTAATAACGTATTTATTGTACTTTCATAATTACTTAATGTTGCATTACCACTAATTACAGTAAATTGATAATTAGACAATAGGTCAAAATTACTTGATGCCAACTCTTTAACGTTCATTTCTCCATTTTGGTCAATTGTTGCCCTTATGATATTGTTTGTTATAAAATTTAAATTCGTGGCATCAACAGATCCGACATTCTTATCGCCAGGGCCTAAAAGTTTGTTATTATCTGTTAAAGTCCCTCCTCCAGATCCTGAAGTTGATTCTAATAAACCGCATTCTTTTTCTGTACAGCCACCGAGAAAATTCATTTTATTATTATTATAATATAAGAATATATAAAATTTAATTTTTTTTTTATCTATATAGTATATATAAACAATATGGAAGCATTAAAGCAAATGTCCAAAAGAGTAGATGATAAAGGGAACCGAAACAGTGCAGGAAGTGATGATAGTCTTCTAAAATGGAATGATTTAGTATATACTAAGATGACAAATTTAAGCGTAATCAGTCAAAAGAATCTTCAAAGATTCAACAGTCAGAGCCTTAACTATGATAATACCAGTTCAAGCATTGATTTTATCTTTCAAAGCGGCGATAACCTGGTGGGTCCTGGGTCTTGTATCCAATTTGATCTTACTGTTAACGCTACAGGTGCAACTAACTTTTCTTTCGGAACTGCGAGTTCAGTTAACATTATAAGAGATGCGATTTTAATGTCAAGACAAGGCGACGAGGTAGATCGATGTAATAATCTCAACGTCTACGAAATAACCAAATCGTTGTTCCGTGAAAAAACATGGTTTGACACGACTGGGAGCTTAATGGGATATGAATCTGGTTCTTTCTCTCTAGGAACAAAACACTTTTTTCAGATTCCCTTAGAGAACATCCTTCCAGTCTTCGCAACTGGGAGAATGATCCCAAGTCAATTAATGAGCGGTAGTCGTCTCCAGTTGAATTTAGAAAAGAGCATTAAACGGCTCTTTTCATTTAATACAGTAGCAACTGATATTAGTTGGAAAATCGATAATGCTCGTATGGTTCTTTCCTTAAGTCGACCAAACGATAAAACTCAATCGCTTTTAGACCGTAATTCTGCTAAGAATTCTTTAGAATTTCAATTTGCAAGTGTATATACTCAAAAGACAAAAGCAACAGATTCTATTTCGGAGCAAATTAGTAAGTCGGTAGGTAGAGCTTTAAAACTGTATGTAGTACCATTAGAAGATCCAGCCAACAATACCAATATTATCACAGCACCACAAGATGTAGGTTATACGGATGCCCAGTTAAGAGCTGGAAGTCTCTATTTACCTCAGTATCGCCTCTCAACCGATGAAATTTATCATTACACTCTACAGGCGTGTAATAAACTTGGCAAATCTGTGCGATATAATAAAACAAATTCTCAATTAATCGGTGACGTGTGGGGTACGGACCTCGAGAGTCATCATCTTATAAGGTATTCTGGTCAATCTTTAAATAACTCAAGAGTATTATACGTAGAAAGTGCTTTCACAAATACAGAACCTAAAGAAGTGTTCTTATTCCTTGAATATGCTCGTGAAGTGAGGATTTATTTGAACTCGGTTGCGGTCGACTCATAAAGTCAGTCGGAGACACAAATTTAAATATTTATTTTATCATTAATTAATCATAAAATATATATTTAATAATCAGACTTTACATATAGTCTTTTGTAAAATGCATAATCAGCGTCATTTTTAATAGTTAATTTAGGTTGTTCTGGCTCATTATTGAATTCATCATATATTCTTTGTTGAGTTGGTATATCACGAGTTACTTTATATTGCTGTGCCTCACGATTCATGAGTCTTGTTCGTGGTGGTTGATTTTGTCGTTGTAAATATTGATATTTATTCATATCATATTTATTTCTTAGTTTGTTGTAAACTTTCCATCGTTTATTTCTTTCTGGAATTCTACCTTCTCTTCTCATCGGACGTCCCCAATTAACAGCTGGGGCCATATAATCATTAGGTAATAAACCACTATTTGGTCTATAGTTATATCTTAAATCATGTTCTAATTTTGCTAATCTTTCAATATTATTCCCTACAATTGGTTTATTATGTATATCGCCTTCTCCGTATTGGAATGGTGTATTCCAAGTATCATACCATCTATTTTGTTCAATTTTTGTCATTTCATCAGATCCATAATACGCTAATTTTTCATAATCAACCCATTCATTACCTGTTTGAAGCATTGGTCTAAGGTAGCTATTGGGAACCGGATTTGCTTGGTAGTCATCAGGGTTGTTTTTATATATAATTTCTTTATTTCTTTCTTCATCTTCTTCTCTTTGTCTTGCTATAATTCCTTCTCTTGTTACCGCTTCAGAATGACCTTTTAAGGATGGGTGGGGTGTTACTCTTAAATCTGATTCTGGTGGTTTAGTATACGCTTCATAAACATCAGGGTCTTCTTCCCTTACTTTATCTAAAATTTCGGCTTGTTCTTGCAACGTTGTCCCTTCAAGACCTAAATTAAGTAACATTAATCTATCTTCTAACGGTAATTCAACATCTGTTTCATCTCCTAATTCAGCATCTGCTTCATCTATAAATTCGGGGTCACTTAAACTCTCGGTATATGCTTGGTATAAATCAGGATTAACGGTTTTAATTCTGGCTAAAAAATCTTGTTTTTGTTCATCTGTTTTTCCTTCAAGACTTTCATTAAGTTCTTGTAATTGGTCATCAAGGGTAACGGGTTCTTCGTCCTCTTCTTCGTCCTCTTCTTCGTCATCTTCTTCGTCATCTTCTTCATCACCTTCTTCGTCCTCTTCTTCGTCCTCTTCTTCTGGGATTAGTCTGTCATTCATATCATCACTAAAAATAAATCTAACATCTCCCGGTCTAAGGTATGAATTTTTATTTTTTCTCACCAATGCATCTCTTATGTCTTCTAAAGCTTCTTTTATTTGGGGGTCAATATTACGGTTTTCTTCAAAATTAACAAAAACTTCTTCAGTTCGTGATAGCGGACCTTGATCAATTAATGTTTTAAAAGTTATAGCTGATCCTGATAACGCTGAGGCTATTACATCACCTATACCTTTAAATTCTCTCTTTTCAAATAATGAATTTGCTCTTTCAATAAATAATTCATCGGCTTCATTTATCTCTTCTTCTGTAGTGGCTAGTGTGTAGCGTATATCGTGCTCCATAGCAATGCGGTCTATTGAACTAGTTGGTTTAACCTTATTTTGGAGATGTTTAATAAGAGGCGTCCCACTGCCTAAATATCTATTACCTGTTGTTTTTTTAATAATTTCGTTTTTAAATGATTGAAAAGTCCATGATGGTGTTTTTGCTTTTTTTGTTTTTTTTGCTTTCTTTTTCTTCTTTTTCTGTTTGGGTTGCATTACTTCTTCTGGATCGACTTCTGGCGTATCGAATGTCTGAGACTTACTCATCCCGGGTCCCGTAAATGATACTTGTACTTCTTCACCTTCTTCTTCATCCGTTAATGTTCCTGTTTCTGTTACTAATGGTGGCGGTGATCCCGCCTTGGCTATTGCTCTATTTGCTTTTGTAATTATCTCCTTATGTTTTGCAAATCTCACACCTCGTCCTCTTAGAGTATTTATATTATCCATTAGATTCCGTAAACTATTAAGCTCATTAGTATTAAGTAATTTCTGTGTTATTTCTTTTTCTGTTAAGTTCTCTATATTTAAATCTTCTAATTGTTTCTTAAAAGTTTTTTTGTTACGCTTGTCAATTGGATTCACTTGTTTTGGGACTTCTGAAACTGTCTTTAGTATTGATTCTGCTGTTTCTTTAATTTCTCTTTTAAGATTTTCAAATTTTGCATTATTATTCTCTAATTTATTTAACTCACCACTTAAATTGTCACGTAATGTATCAAATCTAACGTATTCTTTTGATGAATTTGAATCTTTTTTGTAAAATATATTTAATACATTATCGGCATTACGTAATTTTTTTCTACCTGTTCTTTGTTTAATAGCCGTCCTTAGATTACGAGTATCTTCACGAGTCCAATTATTATTAGAAACTCCATCGGTTAACCTTCCTGAACTTTTAATAGTGTCCATATAATCTATAACATCTTGCGTTATATCCAGTCCTAAGGTCGCCATATTTGTTTTCTTATATTATTATATAATATAATATTTTTAACATGTTGAAAATCAAGGAAATTAAATTAGATAAACCCGAAATTGAACAATGCAAATTAGCGGATATGGGAGTACTCATGTCGCACCCCTTTAGAAGTTACTTTATTGGAGCATCTGGGTCAGGTAAGACTAACCTTTTAATGAACTTTTTGACTAGAGAAGGTTATTATAATCAGTTTTTTGATAGGCTGTTTATTATATCGCCTACGGCAAGTTCTGGTTTAGATCCATCATATCAGAAGGTAATTGAAGATACTAAATATGAACAAGACAAAGATTTATTCTTTTTTGAACCTGAGGAGGAAGTACTGGTGAATATATTAGAAGTACAGAAGGAAGAGGAGAAAGAAAAAAAAACATTGGTTATACTTGATGATGTTGTTTCATTCAAGTCCTTTATGAACTCAAAAACGCTTTTACAATTTTTTATAATGTCTAGACACTACAATATCAGCGTTTTCCTGTTATCGCAAGGGTGGTTCTGTTGCCCAAAAACACTTCGGTTGAATTGCTCAAATATAATATACTTTAAAGGCTCAGATGTAGAGACTGATACAGTCGCCACAGAGTTTTGTCCTGCTGGTTATTCAAAAAGGAATTTCAAAAAGATGATTGAACACGCAACAGAGGAACCCTACTCGTTTCTTTACATAGATCTGAACATCCCAATGCATGGCAAAATACCGAGATATAGAAAAAATTTAAGCCATGATTTATTAAAAATGTATTCTATAAAAAAATAATCTGAATATATAATATAATGGATACACCAGATTATTCTGATTTTGATTCTGAATCTACCTCCTTTCAGGGAGTGACTGGGCCCGAATGGGCTTTGGAAGAAACAAGAACTTTACAAGATACTAATGAATTCCAACATGATAAAACACCAACAAAGGAAAGTAACCCATATGGAAACCCAAGGCCCGATTTTTCCGAAGTGGTTGATCGTGAGGAACTCATGAATAAGATAGATTCAGGTGAGTATTCACCTCTGGATCTTATAAGACTTTCCAGGCTCTCCTATCTTAAACATGCTAATCGCTACAATATAAAGAACAAATAGATTATTTTATTTTCTAACTATAAAGATGGGGTTCTGGCGTAGCTTCTATAAAACACTGAATATTTACGATTGGTATCCTGAAACAATTGAGCAACAAGACATAAATAATAAAAACAATATGATTATTGAACTCAAACAATTATTTGAGAAACATGAAACATATAAAAATAAACTAAACTTTGATCTTGTTTGTCTACAATTAAAAATGATACATTCTAAAAATAAAACTTTAGACATGTTAGTAAATTTAAATATAAAGCTATTATAGATGATCTATGTTCACGACCGTAATAGTAGCGAGTTTAAGAAATTACGCAATAAAGCGATGTGCCTGTCTGCTAGTAAATTCGATATTAGTAGAAAGGCCGATTATAAGTATTATGTTGTCTATAATAATAGAACTATTCATATAGGTCATAAAAAATATTCGGATTTTTCATGGCATAAAGATGAACAAAGAAAAAAGAGATATCAGGCAAGACATAAAGCGATTCTAAAAAAAGATGGTAAACCCGCATATCTTGATCCGAATCAAAAAGCATATTGGTCGTACTGGCTTTTATGGGATTGAATAATATTTTTTATATCTTACTATAATATATATAAAATATGGATCTCCATGACTCAAGTATAAGAAGTAAGATTTGGAGAATTAGTGCCCATGACAGGGTTGATCTCAATCAAAATACGTCAGCGTTTTCTATCGACGTCCCGTCATTAGTCGAATCGTTCCAAAACGTCCTAGCGATACAAATGATTTCAGCGAGTATTCCCAGTTCATTCTATAACGTTGATACATTTGATTTAGATGAAAATAAAGACCCTACATTAGAGTTTTATTACAATGGGGGACTGGTTGTTCTAACAATTCCAAGAGGCCAGTACATTGTCCAATCCGAACGAGTAGCCCCATTCGCTACAAATGACCTTTTGACAAAGATAGAAACAGAATTTAATGCTGTAACTGGAAGCAATATAACGTTTAGTTATGATCCAATTAAGACGAAACTATCAGTTAGTCATGCTACAAATACGCTTGAAATTAAACAGGATAACCTTGATAATAATCTATGGTATAAGTTAGGGTTCCTTAAAACACAAGGACCATCAACAACACTTGTCGCGGATAGTTTACCAAATCTAAGCGGTGTTCAACAGTTGTTTATTCATATTAATCAACTTAGTAATAATTCAATTGATTTAGATAAAGAAAACGGCATTTCACTCATTGGTTCGGTTCTCGTGACGGCTCCGTATGGGAGTAATAATAACTACGAAATAAAATCGTCAATGGCGAATCTATTGAAATATAATAATCCCAGGAATATAAGCTTCTTGGATATTAGACTTCGCGATAGTCGTGGAAGATTAATAAATTTGAATGGACAAGACTGGACTGTGGTTATAAAATCATATTATGTGTTAGATTAAAAATTAATATTATTTATAATTATGAATAATATTAAAGTAACGATTTATACTCTCTCTCAATTTTTTGTATTCTTTTCTCTATTTCTAGTTTCGCTTTTTTTAGTTCCTTTAATCTCTGACTTACCGTTTTTAAATTCTCCATCTTTTCAATGACATTACCAACGCTAACTTGTTTTTTATCTTGTTGTTCTTTAGCCTTTTTAATTGCTTTTTCCATTTGTTTTAATAATTTTGGTTTATCTTGTTTAATCGTTTTAACTCGTTCTTTTGGTCTATCCCCTTTCTTTAATCTATTAATAGTATTAACATAATCATCATGTTCTTTTGCAAGTGCTCTTACTTCATCTTTCATTTTATCTTTCTTTTTAATATTTGTTTCTTTTTTGATTTGAGCGATTAATTTTTTAATTTTGACCATCAACCGTATTTTTTTGTTTGCGAGGCTCCTTATTGTTTCTTCGTCCTGGCTTTTTTGTTGAGCTTTCGTAACGATTCGTTTATCTATCTTCTTAACACCATAATATCTAATTTGATTTGCTTCTAATGCTTCTTTTATATTTGCTCTACGTTTATTTTTTGGCGGAGTTCCTGGCCCATAATATAACCCCTCTGACATTTCTATATATTATTAATTTAGATTAAAAATTGTATTTCTCATAGATCACATATTCTGGGTCATCTTCATATCGTTTACTGTGGACTAATATGTC
>JABDIQ010000273.1 GCA_013003655.1 Winogradskyella sp.
ATATTGGTTGTTGCTCTTATGATTGCTCCTGCTGCTGCTGCCTACTTATTGACTACAGATTTAAAGAAAATGATTTTAATATCCGTAGGTTTCGGGATATTTAGCGCCATTTTTGGATACTGGGTAGCACATTGGTTAGATGCCTCTATTGCTGGTTCTATTACCACTGTACTCGGGTTGGTCTTTTTATCGGTTTATTTGTTTGCGCCTTCCAAAGGTATTATCGCAGTGATGTATAGAGAAAAACAGCAACGCATTGAAGTGTCTTTGCTCACCTTTTTGTTACATCTTAAAAACCATTCTGAAATCACTGAACGCCATGTTAATCACCTCAACGAACATATAAACTGGCAAAAAGTACGCTCTAAATCCGTCCTAGATCTTGCTAAGAAAAATAACATGATTAGTATTGAAAATGATATTATTTCACTAACCCAGAAAGGCGATGAATTTACGTCTAAGGCTATTGATTATATCATCACTAACAAAGATGCTCAAATTGAAGATATGAAAGAAGATTTCTTTTTGTTTAGAGGTTAATTACTGGGCGCAATTAACACACAATAAACTTTGAGGCCTAATGAGTATTCTTCCTAACGGAATTTCCTTTTTACACTTTATACAAATACCAAAATCTGGAGATCCTATATTGTCTAAAACGCGTTGAAGATTATTCAGTTTTTGTTGTGCCTGTCTTAAAGCATTTTCATTAACGCTTTTATTATTAATAGCATCCATTCTGCTCACCCTGCCAATGGAATCACTAGGTGCAATGGGCTGCGTAAGCTGTTGCAGATCACTTATCTTCTTTTTAGTAGATTCTATTTCACTTTTTATAGTATTTATAAGCGCCTTGTCTTTCATATGCCATTACTTAAATCCACGCTCATTCTGTATGTATTCATAGGCTTCTTGTACTTGTCTAAACTTTTCTTCTGCACCTTGTTTGTGCTCATCACCTAGATGTGCAACTCTATCTGGATGGTACTTCTTCGCCATACGTCTATAGGCTTTTTTCACCTCATCATCAGAGACACTTTTATCAATCTCTAAGATCTTATATGCATTCTTCTTTGTATTAAAGAACATGGCTTTTATACTCTCAAAGTCCTTATAATTTATGTTAAGATAGCCTGCTATGGTATAGATCTGTTTTATTTCGGGCTCAGTAACAAAACCGTCTGCCTTTGCAATACCAAATAAAAAGTGAATGAGTTGCAAACGCGATGGATGATCCATCATTTCTCTTATTTGATTACAAACTTTTCGTGTTGAGATATTTTGCTTATTGATGTTTTTGAAAAGTTTAAACGCATGGTTAGCTCTCTCCTTACCATACATCGAAGTAAATTGATTGCGCACATAGTCTAACTCACGTTGATCTTGTTTATCATCTGCTTTAATAACTATAGATGCCAGCACCAATAAGCTTACCTCAAAATCTCCAGATTGTGTTTTTGGTTGTTGAGTATATGTTGTGTTTCTAGAACGCTGTCCGTAGCGTTGTCTAGATCGTTTGTTTTGTCTTTCACCCAAAAGTGGTCCTGCTTCATCTACTGCACCATCTAACATACTTCCAAGTGCTAAACCTATAATAGCACCTAAAGGGCCACCAAATGACCAGCCTAATGCTGCTCCTATCCATTTTGAAAAACTCATCCTGCTTTTTGTTAATAAATCTGTAAATATACTATTTGTTAGTGTGTTGGCTCGTTTTATTGTTACACAATTGGTATCTTTGCATTGTAAAAATTGTTATTTAAAATATAAGATATATGTATCCACCAGAATTAGTAAAACCAATGCGCGAAGATTTAACCAATGTTGGTTTTAAAGAATTACAAACGTCAGAAGCAGTTGAAGAAGCTATAAAAAAAGATGGCACTACACTTATTGTAGTTAACTCGGTTTGTGGTTGTGCTGCTGCTAATGCCAGACCAGGTGCAAGAATGAGTTTACAAAATGCAAAACGCCCAGAAAATCTGGTAACGGTTTTTGCTGGTGTTGACAAAGAGGCTACTGAAAAAGCTAGAGAATTTATGATTCCTTTTCCGCCTAGTTCTCCAAGTATGGCATTATTTAAGGATGGCGAATTAGTTCATATGTTAGAAAGACATCATATTGAAGGAAGACCTGCAGAGTTGATAGCCGAAAATTTAATGGATGCTTATAACGAATACTGCTAAATCCACAAGAACATAAACAACAAAACCACGAACTGAGTTCGTGGTTTTTTTATAGTGTGACGCAACGTTTTTTAAAAACAGGTATCTATCTTAAAAAGGTTCTATGAAAAAGTTAGTCCTCAAAACTTTTGCTATTCATATATTATTTGTCCTTGTTGTTGCTTGCACCATAGAGGAAGATAATCCTGCAGATTGTCAAAGTACATACGAGTATTTACAAGATTTAAAAATTCTAATCGAAGATCAGGCCGCTGAATCTATCTGCACTGAAGGGTTTGAATGCAGATCTATTGCCTTCGGAAGTAAACCATGTGGTGGACCTTGGAGCTACTTAGTCTATTCTACTTCTATTGACACTCTAGACCTTGTGGATAGAGTAAATGCGTATAACGAATTGGAGATGACTTTTAATATTAACTGTGGCGCTGTATCTGATTGTGCAGTTGTAAATCCACCAACATCGCTAATGTGCGAAAACAACCAGTGTATTGCAGTTTATTGATTCATTAACACTATAATTTTAAGTATTTTTGCCACAAATAATTCATTTGTTGTGCGGAAACTACTGGCATACCCACTATCCTTATTATACTTTATTTGCTTCGGACTTACCTTAGTGATTTTTCATGCTATTCAATGGCTCTGTTTTAATGTATTTGGTTACAAAGCGCATAAGATAAGTGTAGATTGGTTGCAGTTCTTTTTAATGCGTTGCCTCAATGTGTTAGGCACTAGAATTACTTTCAATAAACCTCACAATATACCCAGTGACAGACCTTTAATCATTGTTGCTAACCATCAAAGCATGTATGATATTTCGCCTATTATGTGGTACCTAAGAAAGCATCATATAAAGTTTATAAGTAAAAAGGAATTGGGTAGAGGCATACCTAGTGTATCTTATAATTTGAGACATGGTGGTTCGGTATTAATAAATAGAAAAGATCCTAAACAAGCTGTTGCAGCAATTCAAGAATTTTCGGAATATATAGAGCGCACAAAAAGAGCTGCTGTAATATTTCCGGAAGGTACCAGAAGTAAAACTGGTGTTCCTAAAAAATTTCAAACTAAAGGCTTAATTACACTTTTTAATGGCATACCTTCATCTTTAGTAGTGCCAATTACCATCAATAATTCATGGAAAGTACTGCGATATGGAAAATTCCCCTTGGGTATTGGCACGCATATAACGTTTAAGGTTCATGAACCTATTGAGGTCAATGCTTATGATGATAAATTGAGCCTTGCACACTTAGTTGAGGCCACCATAATTAAAGACATTAAGGTTTAGATTAAACAATCGTGAAGCTATGCTAACAGACCATATTCTAGATACTACAACCCAATACGTAAAAGACGTTTTAAAGGATGCTGAAGGTGGTCACGATTGGTTTCACACACAACGCGTATTTAACAACGCATTACTCATTGCTCAAACTGAAAACGTAAACATTAAAGTGGTTGCTCTGGCTGCGTTACTGCATGATATAGCGGATAGTAAGTTTCATGACGGAGACGAAACAATTGGGCCTAAAATGGCAAGACAGTTTTTATTTGAACAGAATGTTGATAGCGAAATTATTGAGCATGTCGTTGCTATTATTGAGAATATGTCTTTTAAAAATTCATTTGATGAAAATAAAACGTTTACATCTAATGAATTAAATGTCGTACAGGATGCAGACCGTTTAGACGCTATCGGTGCTATAGGTATAGCACGTACCTTTAATTATGGTGGATTTAAACACAGAGCACTATACGATCCGCAAATTGCACCCAATCTAAATATGAGTAAAGAAGACTATAAATCTTCCAAGGCACCAACAATCAATCACTTTTATGAGAAGTTATTACTTCTTAAAGATCAAATGAAAACAGACTCTGCTAAGAAAATTGCCGAAAAACGACACGAATTCATGAAGGCATACCTAAAGCAGTTTTTCCTGGAATGGGAAGGAAAGGCCTAATTAATTGGTTAATGCAATTTCAAGTGCTGTTAATTTGTATTCTAAAACCGCCAATTTTTCGCCATATTCTATAATTTCATCTGCAGAGAGCGAACTACTTTGGTTTACGTCAGAAATTATTTTTTCACTTTGTGCTTTGTAGTATACTATTGTCTTTTCAATACTATCCATCTCAACAACCATTTATTGTACCATCTGCTTTATATTTTGCCTATACTTGGAGGCGCTTTTACCTGTGATCTGCTTAAATATCTTATTGAAGTGCGAAAAATTATTAAAGCCACATTCATAACAAATATCAGTAATACTCATCTGGCTTTCAGATAATAACTTTGTGGCGTGCACAATTCTGTATTCATTAACCAGTTGGGTAAAGGTTTTACCAGTAACTTTCTTAAAATATCTACAAAACGCAGGCACCGTCATACTCACCTTATCCGCAATGGTATCTAAACTAATATGTTCTTTGAAGTTAGAATTAACGTACTTGTAAATAATATCAATCTTAGCACTATCTTGTGGTTGAGTTTCAAAAGCAAAACCATCGGCATTTAAAAGCTTATAATCATCAGTTTTTGATAAAGAGTGTAATATTTCTAGCAGCACTAGTATTTTCTTAAAACCTTCCCTTTCAGGAAGTGACTCTATTTTTCGTCCTAGTTTTTTCTTAGTCTTTACACCAAAAATAAGTCCCTTTTTAGAGCGTTCAAACATCTTCTTTATTGTTTCCATTTCAGGAATATCAAAAAAATAATCGCCTAAAAATTCTGGTTTAAACTGTACTAGTGTTTCAGAGCCATTGATGGTTAATCGATCAGTAAAACCATTGTGTGGCAAATTAGACCCTATGAGCAATAATTGGCTATTATTAAAATATGACAAGTGATTACCAATATGCCGTTTTCCCTGACCCTTATTGACATAAACCAATTCTATCTCGGGATGAAAATGCCAAAAGGGCTTTATTTCACCAACCGAAGATTCGTGCTTTCTGGCAAATATAGAGCTGCCAAAACCAGTAGATATCTTTTCGAGTATGGGTTTTTTTGTTTGCATTGCTATTTCTGATATAAAATTACATATTCATGCTTTTATAAATATATACAGCATTATCACAAAAGTATACTATTTTAACTTTTATATAGTTTGCAAGCTCACTATAGGTTAATATGGCATATAAATATGTAAAAATCCTTGTTTTCTTGACTCATCTTACCCACTACATTTGTATCAATATTAAAACCTATTAGTTATGAAAAAAATAATTAGAACTATTGCAGTGGTTGCATTAATGCTTGGAATGAGCACTGTACAAGCAGCGACTAAAAATGAAACGTCAAATGCGACAAAAATCGTTAATCGCCTAAACGAAAATAATGAGCAGAAAGTAATTATTAGAGATATTGAAGGTAATGTCATTCACTCAGAGATCCTTAACGATAATAATACGTTTGACTTTAATCTAGAAACCCTAAATGATGGTTTATATCTTGTAGAATACGATAGAGGCTTTGAGATAAAAGTAAAATCAGTTGCAGTTAGATCTCATAAAGTATTTTACCTAGAAAATACTGAAGCTACCATATTTAAACCTGTGGTAAGAATAGAAAACAACAAGGTATTGATCTCTAAAATTACCTTTGGATCAGCACCTGTTAAAGTAAAGCTATACTTTGAAGGTGAATTGATCGTCTCAGAAGCATTGAAAGATGAGTCTGTTGTTAATCGAGTCTATAGTTTAAAGGAAAATATAGAAGGTGAATACCGCCTAAGCATAAGCTCTAATAATAGAGTTTACACTCAAAACTTTACGCATTAGTTTAGTTTAATTAGTTTTTATTTAGAGAGGAAAAGTGGGCCAATAATGGCCCACTTTTTTTTATTTCCCTGGAAAATTTGCTTTTCGTTTTTCGAGAAAAGCAGTTGTACCTTCTTTAAAATCTTCAGTACCAAAGCAATGTCCAAAAGACTCTATCTCCACGTCATAACCGTCAACACCATCTTCGTAATTAGCATTAACGGCGTTGATTGCTTGAGCTATTGCTACGGAAGAATTACGAATAATTTTATCAGCGATACTGTTTGTTGTTTCCAATAGTTGGTCTAAACTAACAACATGATTAACTAAACCGTATTCTTTTGCGGTATTGGCGTCTATCATTCCTGCGGTCATTATCATCTCCATTGCTCTGCCTTTTCCCACCAATTGTGGTAGTCGTTGCGTACCTCCATAACCAGGAATTACGCCCAATGATACTTCTGGCAATCCCATTTTAGCATTATCGCTGGCTATTCTAAAATGACATGCCATAGCTAGCTCTAGGCCACCACCCAAGGCAAAGCCATTAACTGCTGCTATTACAGGTTTGCTAAGATGTTCTATAAAATCAAACAATAACTCTTGCCCTTTAGCGGCAAGTTTACCGCCTTCTTTAACACTAAAATTTGCAAACTCACTAATATCTGCACCAGCTACAAAGGCTTTTTCACCAGAACCTGTTATGATGATTACTTTAACAGTATCATTTTTTTCAGCCTTTTTTAAGGCCTTGTGCAATTCCTCAATGGTTTGTTTGTTAAGAGCGTTTAATTTACTTGGTCTATTTATAGTAATAGTTGTAATTGTATCCTTATCAACTATGATGTTTTGGTAACCCATAATAGTTTAGTTTTTAATGCATTATTAAATGAAAATCTGTGCTTGGCACACTAATTATTTAGGAAAAGTGACAGTAAAGATAGTCCCCTTGTCCATTTGCGATGTAAAGGTAATACTTCCGTTATAAGTTTCCACGATATTCTTTACCATAGCCAACCCAAGCCCCATTCCACTAGATTTGGTTGTAAATTTTGGTTCAAATATTTTCTCTTGATTGTCTTCAGAAATACCCAGTCCATTATCAGCAACGGTGATCATGACGTCGTTATTTTTATCACTAACTTCAACCACTATTTTTGGGTCTTCAGCATCATGCTTTATGGATTGTATGCTGTTTTTTACAAGATTAGTTACCACTCTAATGAGTTGGGTTCTATCAAACTTGGCAATGATTTCATCTTCTTCTGCTCTAAATTCAATATAATCCTCATTAAAAATATCTAGTGCTAATTTTACAATGTTTACCACATTGAGATTTTCGCTGCGTTGTGCAGGCATTTTAGCGAAGTTAGAAAATGCAGAGGCAATAGAACTCATAGTATCTATTTGCTGAATTAAGGTTTTACTAAACTCGTCAACCTTTTTGTTTATGTCGTCATCGTTTGGATTAAACTTACGTTGAAAACTTTGAACACTTAAGCGCATTGGCGTTAACGGATTCTTTATTTCGTGTGCCACTTGTTTTGCCATTTCACGCCAGGCTTGTTCTCTTTCGCTAGTCGCCAATTTTACAGCACTTTCTTCAAGTTCATCAATCATGCTATTATATGAATTGACTAACGCATTGATCTCAGCACTACTAGATTCTATTTCTATTTTTTTGTTTCGTTTTTCTAGACGTGTTTGGTACATTTTATCACTTATTGTTTTGAGTGATCTTGTAATATATTTTGAAATGAAATACGCAAATACAATCGCCGCCAATATCATAAATAAATAGGCGTAACCGAGTCTCAATAAAAATTCATTAAGCTCTCTGTTTAAAAAGTCGTCATTCTCTAAATAAGGAAGATTAAGAATTGCTATGTTTTTAAACTTCTCATCGGTTATAAAGGTGTATGAGGATTGAAAAATCTCGCCATTTTTTTCATTCTTAAACACATATCTGTGTTCTGCCGAGTTATTAATGGCATTTAAAATATCACTTGGTATGCATTTGGTAATGCTATCTTGTTCTATTGTTGCTTTTGAAGATTTTAAAAGCTCTCCTTCTAAATCATAAAGGTTGATTTGAAGTTTGTGAATGGCCGCTATCTTAAAAATATCATCTTTAAATATGAGCGGAATATTCTCAGTATTTACCACATAAGTGGTTTCTTTTATAGCATAATTAATGCTTTGTTTTATATTTTCTTCTTTGCGCTCTAAACGCTCAGCGTGATAATCTCTAGCTTCCTCATTATATTGGTAAATGGTTACAGCTGCAATAAGTACTGATGCCAATAACACCAATAGGATCATGGCAATGAATATTCTAGATCGTAATGATAACGGTTTAAAAATCATTCTTGTTTGTTCTTCACTTTGTTCAGCAACAATTACGCCAATTTACACCTTGTTGTTATTTGAATTTCTAATCTTTTGATAGATCTTAAAACCTAACATTATTAAAATAGCTAAAACCACTAAGGCAACAACACCAAAAATCCAATTAAAGGCATTTTTTAATATCGCCAAAAAAACCACTGCAAATAAAATAAAGGTGGCGCCTTCGTTCCACAGTCTCATAAAATTTGATGATTTTCTTATCTCTCCACGTTGAAGTTGCTTATAGTATACATGTGTCATTGTGTGATAAATAATAAGTAATACTACAAAGCTTAATTTTACATGCATCCAAGGTTGTTCTAACCAAAACGGCTGTAATATTAAAAGCCAAATGGCAAAAACCGTAGCTAATATGGCTGAGGGCCAAGTAATAATAGTCCAAAGGCGTTTGGCCATGATTTTTAGTTGATTTCCAAGGATTTCATTTTCGGGTGCTCCTTTTTCAGAAGCTTCAATTTGGTAAACAAATAATCTTGGAATGTAAAATAGCCCTGCAAACCATGTGATTACAAAAATGAGATGAAGTGATTTTATATAGTTATAATACTCCATTAATCTTCTACAAACAAATAGTTGAGTTGTTTAGCGTTAAAGGCATTATTAAAAGCAGAAATTTCATTAGAAATCAACGCATTAAATGTTTTTAACTGAGCATTAATTTCTGCACTAAGTTCATTTTTTACTGCTATATCCTGATCTGTAGGTGCAAAATCTCCCATACCAACTAGAGCATTAAGATGACCCAGTTTGTTGGTTAATCGTATTGGAAAATTTAGCGGATCCTGTCCACTTCTGTTTTTGGTTTGATAAAGAGCTTCTTCAATTGCTGTGAACTGTTCTCTTAATGTTTTAGATTTTTCTAATAGATTTTTTACGTTATCATCGCCTTTATACTGTGCTTCAAAAGCAGAAAGCTGATCTCTTATTTTTCTTATTTTCTTTATGGATTTATGAGCCTCATCCATGGTCTTATTAACATCTGTAATAAACTGAAATTGGCGATGCATATCTTCCAATGTGCTTTCTGTTCTTGGATCTGCCAAAATGTTGAAGTTCTGCGCTTGCACTTCGCCATTAACATTGAGTTCAACTTTGTAAGTTCCTGGAGTAGCGGTTGGTCCATCTAAACTTGCCCACCATAAGATCATTCCTGGCAAGCGCTCTGCGCCATCATAGGACATGTCCCAAACAAACTGATTAAGTCCTTTTTTAGCTTGTAATTTTTTATCTTTTTTATTTGAACTACTAAACGACTGAATAGTATCACCTTTTTTATCAAAATAAGTGAGTGTAACCGTATCATCATCTTGAAGATTTGCTAAATTAAAATACGTGATTACACCATTAGGATGATTGGTTCCTTCGGTTTTGCTTCCACTTCTACTACCACCTCTCATGCGGTAACTGTCTTTTGGTTTATAAATCCAGTTTTTAGATTTTGGAGCATCGTATAATTGATGAATTAAAGTAAGATCGTCTAACACCCATAAGCTTCGCCCTTGTGTTGCCACAATTAAATTATTGTCTTTAACGGCGAGATCTGTAATGGGCACAATTGGCAAATTTAGTTGAAAGGGTGTCCAATTTTTACCATCATCAAGAGAGATGTACATTCCTGTTTCTGTACCTGCATAAAGTAAACCTTTTTGCTTTGGGTCTTCGCGTAACACTCTGGTAAAATGCTCTGAGTTAATTCCGTTAGTGATCTTGGTCCAACTTTTACCATAATCTGTGGTTTTATATAAGTAAGGCGCAAAATCGCCTGTTTTATATTTTGTGCCTGCAACATAACAGGTACCTTCATCAAAGGCACTTGGTTCTATACTATTAATCATCATCCACTCTGGCATGCCCTTAGGTGTAACGTTTGTCCATGATTTTCCACCATCCTGAGTAACATGTATTAGTCCGTCATCACTTCCTACCCATAACAAGCCCTCTTTCAAAGGTGATTCTTGAGCGGCAAAAATGGTACAGTAATATTCTACAGAAGTATTATCCTGTGTAATTGGTCCACCCGAAGATTTAAGTTTCTCAGGGTCATTTCTCGTTAAATCTGGACTGATGATATCCCAAGATTGACCTTCATTTTCTGTAACGTGCACATGTTGCGAAAAAGTATAAAGTCTATCAGGATTATGTTTAGAAAAGATAATAGGAAAATTCCATTGAAAGCGATATTTCATGCCTTCTGCGCCATGACCCATTGGGTTATCTGGCCATACGTTTATGGCACGAACAGTTCCTCTTTTGTGATTAACACGTGTTAAATAACCATCATAAGATCCGCCGTAAACGATATCATTATTTTCAGGATCGATGGCTATGTGAGCTGACTCGCCTCCTGCAGTCCTTTCCCAGTCATCTTCAGAAATAGATCGGCCGTCTGTTCTATGAGGAATTCGCACTGTAGAATTATCCTGTTGCGCAGCATAAATGCGGTATGGAAAATGGTTGTCAGTGGTTACTCTGTAAAATTGAGACGTTGGCTGATTGTAATAGGTGCTCCATGTTTCACCACCATCATAGGTTACTTGTGCTCCACCGTCGTCACCTATTATCAAGCGCTGAGGATCTTCAGGTGCTATCCAAAGATCATGATGGTCACCATGAGGTGCATTATACGTGTCAAAAGTTTTTCCGCCGTCTGTACTTTTATGATATCTCACATTAAGAACATAGACAACATCAACATCTTTAGTATCTGCATAAACCCGTGTATAATACCAGGCTCTTTGGCGCAGTTTTCGTTCGCTATTAACTTGATTCCAAGATTCACCACCGTCATCACTTCTATATAAACCACCTTGATCTTTATTTTCTATTATGGCCCACACACGCTGATTATTTACTGGCGAAACGGTGACGCCTATAATACCAAGGATGCCTTCAGGAAAACCCTTATGTTTTGATATTTCGGTCCAAGTCTCACCTCTATCGGTGCTTTTCCAAAGTGCCGAACCTTCACCTCCCGAACTTAAACTATAAGGTGTTCTTTGTACACGCCATGTTGAAGCGTATAAAATTCTTGGATTGGTAGGATCAATAAGTAAATCAACAACGCCTGCTTGGTTATTAGCAAAAAGTGTTTTTCGCCATGTTTTACCACCATCGGTACTTTTATAAACACCACGATCTGTGGTTGGTTTATATATATTCCCTAGAACACCTGCATACAATACATTGTGGTCTGTAGGATCAATAGCTATTCGTGGAATATGTCTAGAGGTTTTTAAACCAGCTTCTGCCCATGTTTTTCCTGCGTCTACACTTTTCCATACGCCATAACCTGAAGACACATTACCTCTAACTGTCTTCTCACCTCCACCAACATAAATAACATTTGGGTCGCTTTTTGCCACTGAAATGGCACCTATGCTTCCGCCAAAATATCCATCTGATATATTTTCCCAAGTACGCCCTCCATTGGTAGTTTTCCAAATGCCACCTCCTGTAGCTCCAAAATAATACAGATTAGGTTTGTTAGGCACACCTGTTACAGCAGCGCTTCGGCCACCTCTAAAAGGTCCAATAAGCCTATACTCTAGAGCTTCAAACTGACTTTGATCAAAGCTTTGTGCCGTGGTAGTGAAGAAACATCCAAAAGACAGAAAAAGAAAAAACAATACAGAAAATCGCATATTTATCTAGGTTTGGTTAATGACTTTAAAAATAAGGAATATTGCGTATTATACTTGTGCCTTAGATAACTTTAATTTTACCTCACGATGTAAAAAATAGGCTGTGACTATTGTTGATAATACATCTGCTATAGGAAACGATATCCAAACACCAATCTCACCATAATATAATGGTAAGATTAAGATCAATGGAATAAAGAAAAAACCTTGCCTGGTTAATGTAAGCAGTAAGGCCGGAACCGCTTTACCTACAGCTTGAAAATATGCTGCGCCTATCAACTGTGCAGCTATAATAGGTGTTGCTGCAAAAACCCATCGCATGGCAGGTGGTGTTTCTTTTAGCACCTCAGCATCAGAGGTAAATAGTGTGGTGATAGCTTCAGGAAATAGCATTAGTAAAATAAAAACTAATGTTGCCAGTCCTGCGGCATATTTTAAAGCCGTATAAATTGATTCTTTGACTCTATCGTATTGTTTTGCGCCATAATTATAACCAGCAATGGGTAAAAACCCTTGTGTAATTCCATAAACGGGAAAGAGCGCAAACATGAGCATTCTTCCTACTATGGCATAAGCTGTGACCGAAGACTCTCCACCGAGATCGTAAAGAATATTATTCATAAATAAGTAGGTAATACTTACCACAGCCTGCCTAGCTAGTGTAACAAACCCTAAGGAACTAATTTCAGAAACGATAGGACGATTTAATCCAAAATGTGAAATGTCGATTTTTAATTCGGAATGTTTAGATAGAAAAAACCAAAGAATAAATCCGAAACATAGTAAATAAGATCCAGTAGTTGCCCATGCAGCACCAGCCATTCCAAAATCAAGAACATTAATAAACACGTAGTCTAATAAAAGGTTACCTACAGACGGTATCATCATGGCATACATAGCAAATTTAGGCTTGCCTTCAGCCCTAATCACCGTATTACCCATCATGCATAACGCCAAAAAAGGCACACCATACAATACAATTTTGTAGTAGACTTTAGCAGGTGCAAAAATTGCGCCTTTACCTCCAAACGAAGGTACAATGCCATCTATCAACCATAGTCCAAAAATCACCATGACTACAGTTAACAGAATGGTTAAGGTTATTTGATTTCCAAAAGTTTTTAGTGCTTTTGGAGCATTATTGGCACCTAATGCTCGTGAAATTATAGACGATCCACCAATGCCTATACTCATCCCTAAGGCCGCTATAAAAAACGAAACAGGTAATACTACATTAATGGCTGCTATGGCTACAGGACCTATCCATTGGCCTACAAAAATAGTGTCTATTAAAATATTTAAAGACATTACAAGTATACCTATAGAAGCAGGTACGGCTTGTTTTATTAGCAATTTACCAATGGGTTGGTTTCCTAATTCTTGTGATGATACTTTTGCCATTAAGCTGTTACGGTTTCAGCCATAGCCCATTCATTGATCCACTTAGCAAGTAGGGCTACCCAGTCATCATTATCGTTGAGGCAAGGTACAGTTGTAAACTTTTTGCCTCCTACTTCGTGGAAGATTTCTTCACCTTCCATGGCGATTTCTTCAAGGGTTTCTAGGCAATCACTAACAAACGCTGGTGTTACTATAGCCATTGATTTAAGGCCTTCTTTACCAAAACGCTCAATGGTTCTATCTGTATACGGTCTTAGCCATGGATCGAAACCTAAACGGGATTGAAAACTACTAGAATAGGTGCCTTCTTTTAAATTGAGATACTCCCCGACTAATCTGGTTACTTCTACACATTGGTGTTTGTAACAAAACTCATGTGCTGGAGAAGGGGTTTTACAGCAGGCACAATCTGAATCTGGTTTAGGATTACAATGTGAGTTTGTAATATCGCTTTTTCTTATATGACGTTCTGGTACACCGTGGTATGAGAACAATAAATGCTCGTAATCTTTTTCTTGTAAATGAGCTGCAATGCTTTCTGAAAGGACTTTAATATAATCTGGATTATTATAAAACGGTTTTAAATCCGTTATTGTCATATTGGGAAAATACTCCGCTCGAATTTCTTCAGCCAGCACTAAAATAGTTTCGGTCGTTGCCATTGCATATTGCGGATACAGTGGTATTAAAAACACCTCATCAACTCCTTGGTCCGCTAATTCTTGCAATCCTTTTTTTATGGTCATACTACCATAGCGCATGGCCAATGCAACCGGAAAATTAACTTGTTGTTGAATTTTTTCTTGAAGTCTTTCGGACAAAACAATTAATGGTGACCCTTCTTCCCACCAGATCTTCTTATAGGCTTTTGCTGATGCCTTTGGTCTTGTATTCAAAATTATACCTTTTACAAGCAAATTTCTCGCCCAAAGTGGTACATCAATAACGCGCTCGTCCATTAAAAATTCACCTAAATAGGTCTTTACATCCTTAGGATTTGGACTGTCAGGTGACCCAAGATTAACTAATAATATTCCTTTTGACATCTTTTTCTTTTTCGTGTTGCAAAAATACAACCTCTTTTAACCATTTTTTGACTACCAAATATCATATTTTCCAATAGTACAATAGGCTTTTTATGTTATAGCCCTTCTTTAGTGATTAACTTTTACTTTGAACATACTTCTTTGGCGTTGTGCCATACTTTTTCTTAAAGGCAGCAATAAAATGACTTGCTGTACTGTAACCTACTTTTAGCCCAACTTCATTAACGTTATGGTCACCAGATTCTAGAAGTTTTCGAGCAACTTCCATCTTATAATCAAACAAAAAGCTATAAACGGTGTCGCCATAAATTTGTTTAAAGCCTTCCTTTAGCCTCTTTAAACTTAGCCCAATTGTATCTGCTAATTCCTGAAGCGTTGGTGGTTCGGCCATATTAGTGACAATAATATCTTTGGCCATTTTTAATTTTGCTACATTTTCTTCATCCACCAAGAAAGGACATTGTTCTATGTTAGCATCTTCGTTCTTATTAAAAAATAAACTCAGCAGCTCGTAAGCTTTGCCCTTGTAGTACAAGGTTTTTATCGAGGCATTTAAATTAAAATTCATCATTTGATTTAATACTACTGTCATCGAAGGCGAAATAACGCCGTCTTTATAGTATTTTTTATCTCTATTATCTTCGGTTAAAAATGTAATATAATTGGCATCTTTAGAAAATAGACCGTGAAATTTTTTTATAGAAATAACCAGAGACACCAAGCTAGATTCTGGCTGTAATTCTACATGAATAGGTAAATCACGCTGAGGATTATACAGCAGTAATGACGAAAATTCATTTATTGTTAGCGAGTAATTACCCTGATTAAAGATAAAGTTAAGCGCTCCTTTTACACAAAAATGGAATTGTATGTAAGAGCTATCTATCTCACGTTCAAGTATTTCAACTGTATTTGTTTCATTTTTATGAGTTAAAACAAAAAAACCATCTTCAATAAAAGTTTCATTGAAAGTACCTCTAGCGATACTTTTTATATTTGAAAATTCATTTTGCATTTTTTATTTATTTAGATTCATTCTAAACAGTGTGGCTATAAACCGTTGTATTTGCTGCAAAAATATGATAAAAATCATATTATTTTTTAAATCTATCTTAAAAAACCACAAGCGATACTTTAAGTTCTTTGAGCGTTATTTTTTTCTTATGAACAACTATATTTTTGTGCTGTTAATTTCTCCGTCGGGTAAACGAGCAATGAAACAACAAAAACACACTCATTTTTATGCTTTAGGACTTAGCTATAAAAAAGCTGATGCCGAAGTGCGTGGTCATTTTAGTTTAGACGACTCTGCTAAGCAACAATTATTGCAGCAAGCGAGAGAAACTGGTATTGAAAGTGTAATTGTTGTTTCTACCTGCAATAGAACTGAGCTTTATGGTTTTGCTGAGCATCCTTATCAACTTATTCAATTATTGTGTGAAACCACTAAAGGCACCGTTGAAGAATTTCAAAAAGTAGCATACATCTATAAAGGTAAAGACGCTATTTCTCATATATTTAAAGTAGGGTCTGGTCTAGACAGCCAGATATTGGGTGATTTTGAAATTATCAGTCAACTTAAAGTTGGTGCTAAACGATCTAAAAAAGCTGGATTGCTAAATTCTTATTTAGAGCGGTTGATTAATTCGGTAATAAGAGCAAGTAAGCGTATAAAAACAGAAACCGAGCTATCATCTGGCGCTACGTCTGTTTCCTTTGCATCCGTGCAGTACATTATGAATATGGTTAATAAGATCTCCGAGAAAAATATCTTGCTGTTTGGTACAGGTAAAATAGGCAGAAACACTTGCGAAAATTTAGTGAAACACACCAAGAATTCTCATATAACTTTAATAAACCGTACTAAGACTAAAGCTGAGGAAGTAGCAGGTAAATTTAACGTACTAGTAAAAGATTATACTGAATTAGAAAATGAAATAAACAAAACAGACATTGTTATTGTAGCTACTGGTGCTTTAAACCCAACAGTCACTAAATCGTTAATTAAGCGCACAGAACCACTATTACTCTTAGACCTTTCTATTCCTAAAAATGTATCAGACGATGTTAAGGCATTAGATAACGTTACTTTAGTACATCTAGATGATTTAGCTAAAATTACAGATGATACATTAGAGCGCAGAAAAGCATATATTCCTGTAGCTGAAGCCATCATAAAAGATATTGAATCTGAATTCACTGCCTGGTTAGATACTTTAAAATTTGTACCAACAATACAGGCTTTAAAAAATAAACTTACCGATCTTAAAAATTCAGAACTAAATAACCAACGCAAAAAATTAACCGATTTTAATGAAGAGCATGCTGAGCTCATTAGCAATAACCTCATACAAAAGATCACCAACCATTTTGCCCACCATTTAAAAGAAGATCAAAATGCCTCAGATGAGAATATAGAACTCATCAAGAAAATCTTTCAGATAGAAACTCCAGAAAATGTCTAATCCCATACGCATTGGTACTCGCGATAGTGAGCTAGCTATGTGGCAAGCTAAGGCTGTACAATCGCAGTTAGAACATTTAGGCCATAAAACAATTTTAGTGCCTGTAAAATCTACAGGAGACCTTGTATTAAATAAGCCCTTATATGAAATGGGTATCACTGGAATTTTTACAAAGACATTAGATATTGCATTACTCAATGAAGAAATTGACATAGCCGTACATTCACTTAAGGACGTCCCTACACTCTTGCCAAAAGGTGTAGTGCAGGCAGCAGTTCTAAAGCGTGGCAATGTTAATGACACATTGGTTTTTAAAAAGAACGAAGAATTCCTCTCAGCACGAGATGCTGTAATTGCCACTGGTAGCCTTCGAAGAAGAGCACAATGGCTAAACAGATATCCTACACACACTATCGTTGGATTGCGCGGCAATGTAAATTCTAGGTTGCAAAAGCTCGAAGATCATGACGATTGGAATGGTGCAATTTTCGCAGCTGCAGGTCTTGGAAGATTAAATCTTACACCCGAGAATTCAATAAATCTTGGATGGATGATTCCAGCTCCAGCGCAAGGTGCAGTGATGGTAGCAGCCTTAGAACGAGAGACAGACATTCTCAATATTTGTGCAGAGATCAATCATGAAGAAACCCAAATTTGCACCTCTATTGAGCGCGAATTTTTAAATAGGCTTGAGGGTGGTTGCACAGCACCTATTGGCGCCTTGGCCTACATTAAAAACGAAGAAGTTAATTTTAAAGGGATTCTTTTAAGTAAAGATGGCACTAAAAAGGTTGAAGTGACAAAGGTTGTGGCCTTAGGAAAACATGATGATCTGGCTCGTTTTTGTGCAGATTATGTTATTGGTAAAGGCGGTAAGACCTTGATGGATGAGTTGAAAAAAGAAGATATTAAAACAAACATCTATTCAACAAAAAAGCTCACTGATGACCAACATAAATTGCTTAGTAATAAGGTAAAGGCCGATAGCGAAGATGCCATAAAAATTAGTTTAAACAGACTACAGCGGCATCTTATAAAAAAAGATATTGAGAACGTTATTATTACTAGTAAAAATGCTGTTGACGGATTACTTCATAATTTTGCGCCATCGGAGTTAAAGTTTAAAAACATTTATTGTGTAGGTCGAAGAACCAAACGAAAAATAGAACAGCACATAGGAAACGTAAAACACACCGAAGCCAACGCTAAAAAACTAGCTGAGTACTTGGTGGAATATATGGATGGTACCGAAGCTACCTTCTTCTGTAGTGATATTCGATTAGAAGAACTTCCTAATATCCTTTCAAAAAACCACATAACGGTTAATGAGGTGGTGACTTATGAGACTAAATACGATTCTAAAAAATTATCTCAACCCGTTGATGGTGTTATGTTTTACAGTCCTTCAACCGTAACAAGTTTTATTAAATCTAACAAAGCAAGTGGAATTGCATTTTGTATTGGCGAAACAACAGCAAAGGAAGCTAAAAAACACTTTAAAGATGTTAGAATAGCTAAAGTTCCAACCGTTGAAAGTGTTATTGAGCTGGTAAATGATTATTATATAAGCAATGATTAAGAACGATTTATTTTTAAGAGCACTTAAAGGCGAAACGGTGGATAGACCACCTGTTTGGATGATGCGCCAAGCAGGTCGATACCTGCCAGAATTTATGGCAATAAAGGAAAAGTACGATTTCTTCACACGATGTCGCACGCCAGAATTAGCCAGTGAAATTACCGTACAGCCTATAAGACGCTATGGTATGGATGCTGCTATTTTATTCAGTGATATCCTGGTTATACCACAAGCCATGAATATAGAAGTGCAAATGAAACCGAATTTTGGCCCTTATTTGCCAAATCCCGTGCGCTCTCAATCTGATGTAGACAATGTAATTATTCCAAATGTTGATTTGGAGCTAGATTATGTAATGCAAGCCATTAAAGCCACAAAAGAAAAACTAAATAACGAAATACCTCTCATAGGTTTTGCTGGTTCGCCATGGACCATACTTTGCTATTGTGTTCAAGGTCAAGGCAGTAAAAACTTTGATAAGGCCAAAGAGTTTTGTTTTACACAACCGGTTGCCGCACATCAATTACTGCAAAAAATTACGGATACCACAATTGCTTATCTTAAAGCGAAAGTAAATGCTGGCGTTAATGCGGTTCAGGTCTTTGATTCTTGGGGAGGTATGTTATCTCCTGTAGATTATCAAGAATTTTCATGGAAGTACATTCAGCAAATTATCGATGCATTAAAGGATGAAGCTCCTGTAATTGCTTTTGGTAAAGGCTGTTGGTTTGCACTAAATGAAATGTCAAAATCTGGTGCAGCCGCTTTAGGTATTGACTGGACATGCTCTGCGCGCAATGCGCGTTATCTTACAGGAGGCAACATTACACTACAAGGTAATTTTGATCCTACAAGACTGTTCTCACCACCTTCTGAAATTAAAAAAATGGTGCATCAAATGATCAATGAATTTGGCAAAGACAAATACATCGTAAATTTAGGACATGGCATTTTACCTAACATTCCAATAGATAATGCCAAAGCATTTATCGATGCAGTGAAGGAATATCATGTTTAAACATATTTTAATAGGACTTAAAGCATACTCAGGCGCCTTTAGTTTAATCTCTAAACTAAAACTATGGACGTATTTTGTGGTTCCTATATTAATAAGCTTTTTAGTCGCTGTTTTTATTGGCCTAACCGCCTATGGCCTTTCTGACAATATAGGCAACTTCATAGCTAATATCTGGATTTGGGATTGGGGAAAATCTACCTTTACAACCATTTCTAGTATTATCGGCGCTTTGGTAATTTTAGTCATTGGGTTAATCTTATACAAGCACATCATAATGGCACTTTCAGCACCATTTATGGGTCCTGTTTCAGAAAAGATTGAAGCACACTTAAAACCTTTAAACAAAAAACAGGAAGCCTCATCGTTTCAAACCTTATTATGGCGTGGTATTCGTATCAATAGCCGAAATTTGGTCATGGAGTTACTATTATCTGTGCCAATATTGCTGCTAAAATTTATTCCTGTTATAAATATTTTCTCAACCATTCTGTTGTTTTTAGTCCAAGCCTATTATGCAGGATTTGGTAATATGGATTACACGCTAGAGCGACATTTTACATACAAAGAAAGCTTACACTATGTGAGGCAACGAAGAGGATTAGCTATTGGTAATGGTATTGGTTTTTTACTCTTGCTGCTAATACCAATAATTGGTGTATTACTGGTTTTACCACTATCAGTAACTGCAGCAACTATTAACACTGTAGAATCTTTAGATGATGAAAGATAAGTTTTACAACTATATACAAGAGCTTCAAAACACTATCACTTCTAGATTAGAAGAGATTGATGGTAAGGCAAAGTTTAAAGAAGATTTATGGCAACGTGCTGAAGGTGGTGGCGGACGCACTAGAGTTATTGAAAACGGAAACGTGTTTGAAAAAGGCGGTGTAAATATTTCTGCTGTACATGGTAAACTACCAGATAGTATGCAGACTTACTTTGGTGTAAAGGATGCAGGCTTTTTTGCCTGTGGCTTGAGCTTGGTTATTCATCCCAAAAGCCCTATGGCACCAACGGTTCATGCCAATTGGCGCTATTTTGAAATGTACGATCAAGATGGTAACATCGTAGATCAGTGGTTTGGTGGCGGCCAAGATCTTACCCCTTATTATTTGTTTGAAGAAGATGCCGTACATTTTCATAAGACCTGTAAGACAGCTTGCGATAAACATCATCCTGATTTTTACAACACTTACAAGAAAAAATGCGACGACTATTTTTGGAATTCTCATAGAAATGAAGCTCGTGGGATAGGTGGTTTATTTTTTGATTATTGTAAGGCTACAGAAGATATGAGCATGCAAAACTGGTATGATTTTGTGGCCGAAGTTGGTGATTGTTTCTTAGACGCTTATGTACCAATCGTTGAAAAACAAAAACATCTAGAATACACCAAATCACAACGTAACTGGCAAGAAATTAGAAGAGGTCGATATGTTGAGTTTAATTTAGTTCACGACAAAGGCACACTGTTTGGATTAAAAACTAACGGGCGCATTGAAAGTATTTTAATGAGCTTACCACCACACGTACAATGGGTGTATGATCATCACCCAATTGCCGGAAGTCCGGAAGCAAAGTTACTAGACGTGCTAAAAGAACCTAAAAACTGGATTGAATATGTATCCCAATAGACGAAATAGACGATTAAGAACTAATGAAACCATTAGAGCTTTAGTAAGAGAAACCACTATATCACCCAATGACTTTTTGGTGCCGTTGTTTATCGTTGAAGGCAAAGGAATTAAGGAAGAAATTCCTTCAATGCCTAATTATTATCGATATAGTTTAGATCTGCTTAAAGCAGAAGTTAAAGCGCTTTACAATATGGGACTACGTTCTGTCTTATTATTTGTAAAAGTGGCTGATAAGCTCAAAGATAATTCTGGCACCGAAGCTTTAAATCCTAATGGATTAATGCAGCGCGCCATTACAACCATAAAAAATGTTTGTCCAGATATGTTAGTTATGACAGATGTTGCGCTTGATCCGTATTCATCATTCGGCCATGATGGCATTATACACGACGGTAAAATATTAAATGACGAAACCAACTCTATTTTAGCAGAAATGAGTTTGTCTCATGCTCAGGCAGGAGCCGATTTTGTGGCACCTAGTGATATGATGGATGGGCGTATTTTTGAAATAAGAAGTCTTTTGGAAGATGAAGGATTTCATGATACTGGTATTATGAGTTATTCAGCCAAATATGCTTCAGCATTTTATGGTCCATTTAGAGACGCTCTTGATTCGGCACCTGTTGATATAAAAAATATACCAAAGGACAAAGAGACCTACCAGATGGATCCTGCTAATAGAGATGAAGCCATTAGAGAAACTGAGATGGATATTAATGAAGGAGCAGATATCATCATGGTAAAACCTGGGTTGTGCTACTTAGATATTGTAAGAGATATACGTAATACCTTTAATGTACCAGTAGCTGTATACCAAGTCTCAGGAGAATACGCTATGTTAAAAGCAGCAGCAGAAAAAGGCTGGTTAGATCATGACGCTGTTATGATGGAGCAGATAACTGCAATTAAGCGCGCTGGTGCCCATATGATTGCCTCGTATTTTGCAAAAGATGTTGTAAAATTGATTTCGTAAATTCGCAAGAACTAAACCAATAGATTACAATGGGTCTACTCATTTTTTACGCTGTAATTTCCATTTTCTTTTCTTTTATATGTTCCATTCTAGAAGCTGTTCTATTGAGTGTAACGCCAACGTTTGTCAACTTAAAAAAGAGTGAAGGTAAACACTATGCAAATGATCTAGAGCATCTTAAAAAAGATGTTGACAGACCTTTAATAGCCATTTTAACCCTCAATACCATAGCACATACAGTGGGTGCCATTTTAGTAGGTGTACAGGCAAAATCAGCGTATAGTGAACTTTATGGTAGTGAAACCCATGAAATATTAGGACTTAGATTTACAGAAGATGTCATGGTTGGGCTGGTTTCTACCGTGATGACCATATTAATTTTAGTAGCATCAGAGATTATTCCTAAAACTATTGGCGCAACTTACTGGAAAAAACTTGCTCATTTTGCAACAACCTCATTAAATATTCTCATTTTTCCATTAAAATATACTGGCATCCTTTGGTTGCTTCAGTTAACCACAAAACTTATAGGCGGTAAAGGACATCATGGTTCGGTGTTTAGTCGGGAAGATTTTCAAGCTATTACTGAAATGGCAGATGAGGAAGGTGTATTTCAGGAAAATGAAAGCAAAGTCATTAAAAACCTTCTCAATTTTAAAGATATACAGGCCAAAGATATTATGACACCACGTACCGTAATGACCATTATGGACGAAACCATGACTGTGGCGGAGTTTTTCGCTGAAAATTCTAATATTAGATTTTCTCGAATACCTATTTACGAGGACAATCAAGACAACATTACTGGCTTGGTGCTTAAAGATGAGATCTTTAAGGAAATGGCTTTTGATAATGGTAAAAAATTATTGTCAGAGTTAAAACGAAATATCATTATCGTTAATCGTACATTACCAATACCAAGGCTATTTGAGCAATTGGTTGAAAGTAAAAATCACATGGCATTGGTGGTAGATGAATACGGTTCTATTAATGGTCTTGTTACAATGGAAGATGTTATTGAAACCTTATTGGGTCTTGAGATTATGGACGAAAGTGATAATGTTTCAGATCTGCAACAATTAGCGCGTCGTAGCTGGGAGGCTCGTGCAAAACGGTTAGGAATTATAAGTGATATTATTGAAGATACTCCTGAGGAATAATGGCAAGTTGTTCCATAAATACTCCGCTTGGTAATGCCATTATTACGGGAGACCATCTGGGTATAGCTTCAGTTGTAATTAATGACGCATCCTCTAAAAATAGTTCGCCCATTCCTTCAGAATTAAAAGATTGCGTCACTCAACTAAGTGACTATTTTGAAGGCAAACGAAAATCATTTAACTTAAAATTGAATCCTAAAGGCACCGCTTTTCAGAAAAAAGTATGGGATGCATTACAGCAAATTCCCTTTGGTAAAACTAGTTCATATTTAGAGCTCTCTAAATCCTTAGGTGATGCCAAAGCTATTAGAGCTGTAGCAAATGCCAATGCTAAGAATCCGCTATGGATTATCATTCCTTGCCATAGAATTATTGGTAGTAATGGCAGTTTAACAGGATATGCTGGTGGTCTTTATAGAAAACAATGGCTACTCAATCATGAGAGCAATATTACGCAGGTCTCATTATTTTAATGCTGAATATAACATAGATTTATTTTATATTTAAGTTTAATTTTTAGTGATGATTTCAAAACTTAATCTTGAACATATCTTATTTCTTGATATTGAAACTGTTCCTGAACAGGAATCGTTTGAAGTATTAGATGAAACCAAAAAAGCCTTATGGGAACTAAAATCTCAATACCAAAGAAAAGACGACTATACGGCTGAAGAGTTTTACGAACGTGCTGGCATTTGGGCAGAATTTGGGAAGATAATTTGTATTTCAGTAGGCTATTTTACCTTCAATGGAGATTTAAGAACATTTAGAGTAACCTCGTTTCATGGCGACGAAGTTAAAATTTTAAAAGATTTTAAAAATTTATTAATCTCTCACTTTAGTAGAACACATCACTTATTATGCGCTCACAATGGCAAAGAATTCGATTTCCCATACATAGCGCGTAGAATGATCATTAACGGTATTGAGTTACCTTACAAGCTTAATCTTTTTGGAAAGAAGCCTTGGGAAGTACCTCATCTTGACACCTTGGAGCTTTGGAAATTTGGAGATTATAAAACTTACACTTCTTTAAAGCTTTTAACTAATGTTTTAGGTATACCATCACCAAAGGACGATATTGATGGTAGTGAGGTATGTCGTGTGTACTACAAAGAAAACAATATTGATAGAATTATAAGATATTGTGAAAAGGATACCATTGCGGTAGCTCAAATTTTATTACGACTAAGAGGCGATGAACTATTAGACGAATCTGATATTAAGCATGTATAAAAGCCCGAAGAATCTTCGGGCTTTTTTAAAATTAGATAATCTATTTATTTAATAATTATTTTTTTTGTTTTGGTGATTGACAAGCCTTTTAGCTGAACTACATATACGCCTTTGCTTAGATTAGAGGCATCTACATTGTTTGTGGTTTGGTTAATATCTAACTTTTGAGTCAATATTGCTCTACCTTGTACATCATAAATTACTAGGTCCGTTGGAGTATACAAGTGGCCTTTAATCATTATCTGACTAGGTGAGCTTGTATTGTATATTTGAATAGAATCTATGTCTACACTTGATGATGAGAGTAATTGATCGCTGAATCTTAAATAAAAACGTCCTGTGCCAGAAACGGCATTGTTTATATCAAAGGTATAGTTAGACGAATTCAAAAGAGTAAATGTTCCTTCTAACGTATCTTCTAAATATATATAACCTGAATAATTATTATCTACTAGTTCAATAACAAGATTATTACTTTGCGCGCTATTTAATCCTAAAGGAATACGTGTGTCATTTAATACATCTTCATAGCTGATGGCTTGCACAGCCATGTCAACGCCATTGTTATTATCCACTAACTCTGAGTAAATAGAAAAATTTGGTGCTATATCACCGAAATGTCCTGCATCATAGCCATGATCTAAACCTGTAGATGCCTGATCTGAAATATAAAATTCCGTAAGGCCTATTTCATTGCCTGCACTTAGCTTTAATCTCATATGTGCAGTTGGATTTGATTGTGAACTCCTGCCAACAATAAAGTCATCAGATGAACCTATAGATCTCATTGAAGGTGTAAAATTGACGGTTTCTCCTCCAGTTTTTGATGATACCAAAAATCCTTGTCCTGGTGCAATTAAGGCATTAGGATTTGCATCAGAGTAGGCCAAATTCCAAATAGTCCATATGTCACCATTAGAGTCATCTGCATCATAACCATATACACCAGCATTATTAGTATTAAACTTACTAACATTAGCACTCAAAAAATCTGATAGCTTTATATACGAAGGGTATGGGTTTCCTATAAGATTCCATTCTGGAAAAGTAGGGCCACTCTCAACTATTGGAACGTTTATATTGCCCGTCTCTACATTACCAGTGAATAAAAACGTACCACCATCTGTAGAAGCAGCTCTATATCCAGTACCAGCATCTAATGTGGTCGTTTCAGTATTTGAATAGGTTAAGTAACTGTTAGATGTTTTATCAAAATGGCCAAAGAGATATAAGCTACCTCCAGGATTTGTTACAATATTAGTGTTAGTTGCAATAAAATCTGTAAAAACTTCACCATTTACAGGTGGTGCTACAAGGTCGTTTCCTCCAGTTGGAGAAGTCGTATATACGTGTCTATTGTATTTAACATCTCCCGCTACCGCACCTGAGACGATAAGACTTGAATACTCTACCGAATCTGAATTTAGAATAAGGTCTCCATTTTTAGAAATATTACCATTAACAGTTAACGATTTAGCCTTCGCAATATCAATAGTTGCTCCTGTTTTGATTGTTACATCACTTAATTGTACGTCATCTATGATACTGTATGTTCCATCTAAGATCAAAGCTTTTTCATTTGATGTAGTTCCGTTTGGAGCACTAGGATACCATATATTACCAGTGAATAAAAGATCTTCGTATAGAAACACATTGTAATCTTCAACTTCACCGTCTTGAAAACTTTCGCATGGGTCATTTTGTATTGTCGACCCATTATAGTATTTCATAATTACACGCATTCGAGTATTACCTAGACCTGCCGTAAGAGGTACAGTAAAATTATTAGATACAGTTGCTGTGGTGTTTGCGCCTTCTTCCAATATTTTTTCTGAAGCTTCAAAAGTACCATCTTTATCAAAATCTATCCAAACTGATACAGCTTCATTGTAAGCTGTGCCTGGCCATTCTTTTGTTACAGCGATAGAATTTCCTGTACTACCTATTTGAATTGGATCAAATATGTTAGATCCCGTAAAATCATCGTATCCGCTACTAGGTGAACTCACCGTATTATTGTTTATACCATTAAGATTCACATTTCCTATATGCTCATATTGAGTTCTTGAGGCTGTTGAGGTACAATATGTAATTGCAGAGGTGGTAAAATTTACCGAAGAGCTATAATCTGACGTTGCCGTTAAGCAGCGAGATCTAATTTGAACTTCATATTCTGTATTATCTAATAAACTTGAAAGAGTGTAAGATGATGAAGACACATCGGTAACTTCTATCCAAAACGGCGATCCTGTTTCGCGGTATCTAATGTCATACGTAGCAGATGGTATCGTATTCCATGCAGCATCTGCTCCAGATGCGGTAATATTACTTACAGCCAATCCAGTAGGTACACTTGTTTCACAAGGAATTACTAGGCTAATGATTTTAAAATCGTCAATAAAAAATCCATCATTAGTTGTAGTGTAGCTTTCATTTACGTTAAGCGCATCGGTTCTAAAGTTAAATCTTATTTTAACGTTGTTAGAACTTAATAAGGACGCGTAATTTCCATCTATCACAATTTCTTCCATCACCCAATTATCCATACGGTCGCCGTCATAGATCTGTCCTGCACTATTTGCCTGAAAATTGGCATAAGTTCCACTTTTATTATCATGACTGGTTGTAGCACTCGTGGCATTTGGTTTAGTGTACTTGCCATTTAAAGATATCCAACTTGTTCCTCCATTTGGAGATCCTAGTACTTCTACAAAATCGTAATTTCTTTCAATATCCCATTTAGAATAAAATTGAATAATAATTTCAGATGCGCTAGAAAAGTCGTAACTATTTTTTGTAGTTAAGGTTTTGGTAGCATTATTTGAATATGTGCCTGTATATATTGCAAAAGTTCCTGAATAGGCATCGGTTGTGCTTTCAGCCCAACCACCTGATTGGTCCCATTCATCGGTTAAATTCTCTGTGTCAGAATCGTGAGCAAATAAAACTGTAGGGCTGTAATATTTTTCATAATCCACCTCGTAAATTATACCGTTATCGTTAGAGAACTTTACATTGTATTCTATTTTATCATTTGGCGCAATTGATGGATCTAGATCCATTAAAGCGGTCACCTCAGTTTGGTTTCTAAACGTATTGGCTGTGGGTGTTGTATTAATATCAATTCCCGTAACCGTGGTTGGTGAAGTGATACTTAATATGTTTGATGATATAGGTGTTACTGTTACTGTAAAGCCGCTTTGGGTTTGGCCTATGCGTTCTATACCAAAATCTAACTCAACATTGGTTGTGCCAGTTATATCACTCTGTGTTAGGTCATGTAACTTTGCGTATTTACCACCATAGTAAGCAGTTGCCAGTGAAAGACGTACCGATTTTTTAGCAATTGGTACAATGGAAGATCTCGCTGGCCAAAATCCTTCACCACCATGTTCTGGTGTCGTTGCAATTATAGCTTGATTTAAACCTGTTGATCCGTTATTATCTGCTGCGCCACCCATCATCCAATCATCTGGAAGACCATTAGATTCGTAAAAAATAGTGGCTCCGTACAGATATCTGTTATATCGTGTCATTTCTTCATGCCATCTATAATATTCATCCTCTCTATTTGTGTTTTCGTTTGGATCTCCGCCATATGGATGTGGCACAGAATTAGCATAAGAGTGATTCCAAACTGCAGATTTAAAATTTCGGTTTTCAATGAAATCAACCATGATTTGGGTTTCTGGTTCAGATTCTCGACTTGGTCCTCTATAATTACTAGCGGTTTGAGTACTAGAAGATCCTACTTCGTTTAGACCCCAATAGTAATCGAAGTTTCTATTAAGATCTACACCTCTGCTAGGGTCAATAGTTCCATTACTTAAAGGTCTTAAGTTTTTACGTTGCATACCTCCACCTGTTGGATTTGTAACTTCGTTATATCTTAGGCCGTCAGGGTTTACAACAGGCACAAAATATAATTCGTTGTTATCCACTAATTCCTTAATAGCAGGATCGGTATTATAATTTTCTATGATATACCACATGAAATAAATATTATTCATAAGAGCACTTAACTCTCTAGAATGAATCATTGAGGTATATAATATTTGTGGTTTGGTACCTTCAGGTGTTGCACTTTCATTGCCTGTAATTCTAATATAATAAATGGTCTGTGGATTCCATCGTGTTGATCCTGTACCTGAGTACATAGATGGCCCATTATTGTGTTGGTTTGTGAAATTATTTGTTGGATTTCCCCATGTTTTCTGACCTGTTGAAGAAGCGTCTTGTTTTACAGAAACAATATCAAGACTGTTTGATTGTGAATAGCTTCGCATGGCATCTAGCTCGGCTTCCATTTCACTGAGCGTTAAACAACCACCCATGGTCAATGCATTTACATCTGGAAAATTTTGAGGTTCAACAAATTCTATTTCGCTGCTACCTGTGTATTGTATAATATTGTCTTTAATTATACTAGACACTGAAGCCCTAGATGCTATTAATGTTTGCTGAGATTCTGATCTATTGACTTCCTCTAATTCAATTGAGTTTGATCTTTGTTGGTAAAACTCTTGAACATTTTCTATTTCAACAGAAAAAGGAATATTGCTTTGTCTTAAACTATTTATTTCTGTTTCAGACAACTCTATGATAACATCGTTACCAACGCGTTTGGCGCCACAACTAAAGTCTATGCCTTGCAAAGCAATTGTTCTAATGGTCTGCTCGTTAGGATTAGGAATTTTAACGCGAGAATATTGTTCTTGCGCAAATGAGAAGTTCAGTGCTAAGCATAACACTGCTAAGTAGGTAAAGTTTTTCATTAATTTGGGTATAAATGAATTTTAATCGTGGCCAATATATCATTTTTTTCGCAAGTTTATCTATAAAATGCATATTTAATCGATGAAATACATATATTTTCTATTCATAATGAATCAAGTGATTGATTTACTGAGACTTATGTTTTTGCCTATACCAATCAGCTATTCTCAATTATTATAATTTAGATAATCACTGTATTACTTATTTTTACGTATGCCAAAAAAGAGTCTACTTTCTGTAACAAATCTTAATGTGTCGTTTTTTGATGGTCACCAGAAAAATGATGTTGTTCGAGATATCACATTCAATCTATCTAAAAATGAGATTACAGCCATTGTTGGTGAGTCAGGTTCTGGCAAATCTGTTAC